>NZ_JBHVVI010000048.1:0-66297 GCF_042883685.1 Kitasatospora sp. NPDC058190 | reverse complement strand
CAGCTGCGGGGCGGCCGGACGGACGGCGCGGCGCAGTCGGGCGCGGGCGGCGGCGCCTCCCGCAGCGCCTGCCCGCCGCGCTCCCCCGCCGCCGTTCCCGGTTGTCGACACCGACGGGGCCTCCGGCTCTGGGTCGGGATCGGCGTCGCCGGCTGGGACGGCTCACCGATGGTGACGAATAGCGCCGAAACGCGACATACCCAGCAGAACCCAGGCTATCCCGGCTCCCGGGTCGTCTTGTCCGATTGACCTATCTGGCGGCTTGCGCGTCGCCCGCGGCCACCAGCAGCTCGGCGACGTGCGGCAGCACCTCGCGGTCGTGCTCGATCCAGTCCACGCCGTCCAGCTCGGCCGGGCCGAGCCAGCGCAGCTCGTCGTGGTCCTCCAGCGGGCGCGGCTCGCCGTCCAGCAGCTCGGCCGCCCAGAACCGCAGCTCCAGGCCCGGCCGGACGGTCCACGCCCCGGGGAGCCGGCGCAGCGCCCGCGCCCGTACGCCCAGCTCCTCCAGCAGCTCCCGCTCCAGCGCCTGCGGCTCGGTCTCCCCGGGCTCGGCCTTGCCGCCGGGGAACTCCCACCGCCCGGCCACCGCCGCGGGCGCGCTGCGCCGGGCGGCGAGCACTCGGCCGCCGTGGATCAGCGCACCGCCGACGACGATCCGCGGCTCGCTGGGGGTCTCACCGGTCTGGTCCATGGCCCCGACCCTACGGCGCGGCGTCCCCGTCCTCGGACTCGACCCAGTACAGCTGCTTGTGGCCGCGCGCCTCGAACTCCGCCGCCAACCGCTGCGCCTCGGCCCGGTCCAGGCCCTTGGCGACCAGGAAGCGGTTGCCGTTGTCGTCCTGCCGCATCACCCGGAAGGTGCCCATGAGGGGAGCGTACCGGCGGCAGGGAGACTGTCCCCGGCCGGCGTGGGGGTCGGGCCGGGGACATGGCAGCGAGCGTACGGACGGCGCGCTACCGAGAGGTACGCGCGGAGTTAACGGCGGGTAACCCGTTGCCCGGGTGTTCGCCGCGGTGTCGGCCCGGGGTGCTCGCCCGGGCGTTTCAGACCCGGAGGTCGGGCACCTGCTCGCCGGTGGACAGGCCCAGGGCGCGGCGGATCTCCACGCTGATCGGCACGGTCTTGGCCACCAGCGCCCGGGCCCGGCGCAGGTCACCCGACAGGTCGGCGCCGGCGGCCGCGGCGTCCCAGGCGGTGGCCGCCTGGGTCTGCGCCTCGGCCAGCTTCTCGACCGTCGGCCGGACGTCGGCCGGCCAGTCCGTGGCCGGCTTGCGCAGGGCGGCGGCCTCGGCCCGGGAGGCGGCGGCCATCCGCCGGGCCCAGGACCGGTACTCGGCCTCGGCGACGCCGACGTCCTGCTTCGGCGCGTCGGTGTAGGTGTTGTTGAAGCCCCGGACGGCCTCCAGGTAGGCCAGCTGGGCGGCGGTCAGGTTGGCGCGGTCGGTGCGGACCGTCCCCAGGTGCTGGTCGTCCCGGTCCTCGAAGGCGCAGGTGACGTACCGTTCGCCGGCCGCCCAGTTGCCCGAGGTCGGGTAGAGGTAGACGTCGTCCATGCCGTCCGGCACCGTCCACTGGTCGAGCGCGTAGTCCTCCAGAACCGTGCGGCACAGCGTGGCCGCCCGCTCGCGCATGGCGGTCTCGCCCGGGTACGGGCCCTTGCTCTCGGGCACCTTGGCGGTACCGGCCACCTCGCCGTGGTGCGGGTCCGAGCAGGACACCCGGCCCACCCAGTACACCGTCTCGTCGCCGGGCCCGTCGGTCGCGCTGCTCCCGCTCGGGGAGTTGTAGCAGTCCCCCGCCTTCAGCGCGGACCAGCGGACCGAGCCCGGCGGGGGCTTCTGGGCGTACCGGCCGTCCCGCGCGGAGCTGAAGTCCCCCGCGCCCGCCAGGAGCGCCAGCAGCACCGTGCCGGCCACCCCGAGCACCAGACCGGTCACCGCCATGCCGCGGCCGCGCTCCTTGCGGCGGTTGATCTGGGTCAGCGCGATGATCCCGAACACCAGGGCCACCGGCGCGAGCAGGCTCAGTCCGGTCGCCAGCGAGCCGACCGCGAAGCCGTTGGTGCGCTGCTCCGGCTTCGGGTGGTACGGGGACGCCGAACCGTACGGGTACGGGTACGCGTGCGGGTGACCGGGCCGGAGGCCGGCCTGCGCCGCCGACGACGCCGTGGCCCAGCCTCCGGCGGGAAGCGGCGGGGGCGGCGGCGGCTGGGGCGAGGCCGGCGGGGCGGCCTGCGGAGAGTGGTCGGCGGGCGGGGCCCAGGGGTCGACGGGCCCGGGGGCCGGGGCCGGCTCGGGCGCGGACTCCGGTTCCGGGGCCGGCTCGGCGGCCGGGGGCTCCACGGGAGCGGGCTCGACCTCGGCGGGCCGCTCCGGAGCCTCGGCGTCCGCGCGGCCCGAGTCCTTGCGGAAGCCCACCCGCGGGTCCGGCCCCGAGGCGGCGGGCAGCTCGGACTCAGGCTTGGACACGTGGACTCCCCCAACCCGCCGGGGCGGGCGTCAGCTCGGCGTTGCGGCGTTCGACACCGTGGCTCGGACCCGGACGGGCCCGAGGTGAACGGTCGCGCGACTTTACCCGATCTTTCCGAACGCCCGCCCGACCGTTGCCCCCCCCTGGCCGCCCGACCGGACCCGCCGTTCAGCCGCGGGCCAGGACCTCGCCGTGGATCATCGAGAACCACCCGTCCTCGGCGGCGCTCCACTCCCGCCAGCCGGCCGCGATCCGCTCCAGCTCGGCCCGGTCCGCGAAGCCCCGCTCCACCGCCGTCCGGCCGAACGCCGTGCCGGTCACCCGGTCCGCCCACATCCCGCCCCACCAGTCGCGCCGCTCGGGCGTCGCGTACGTCCAGGTGCTGGTGCTCGCGGTCACCTCGGTGAAGCCGGCCGCGCGGGCCCAGGAGAGCAGCCGCCGCCCGGCGTCCGGCTCGCCGCCGTTGACGCGGGCGGTGCGGCGGTACAACTCCAGCCAGCGGTCCAGCGCGGGTGCCTCGGGGAACCAGGTCATCGAGGCGTAGTCGGCGTCCCGGGCCGCGACCACCCCGCCGGGCGCCGTCACCCGGCGCATCTCGCGCAGCGCGTCCACCGGATCGCCCAGGTGCTGCAGCACCTGGTGGGCGTGCACGACGTCGAACTCGCCGTCCCGGTACGGCAGTCGGTGCACGTCCGCGAGCTCGAACACCACGTTGGACAGGCCGCGCTCGGCGACGTACCCGGCGGCCTGCTCCAGCACCTCGGCGGAGGTGTCCACGGCCACCACCCGCCCGGTGGGGCCGACCAGTTCGGCCAGGTCGGCGGTGATCGTGCCGGGCCCGCAGCCGACGTCCAACAGGGCCTGGCCGGACCGCAGTTCGGGCAGCAGGTAGGCGGCCGAGTCGGCGGCGGTCCGGGAGCGGTGCGAGCGCAGCACGGCCTCCTGGTGGCCGTGGGTGTAGACGGTGGCAGGCTGCGGTCCGGGCATGAGGGCCCCCTGGGCGTGGTCGGTGTTCCGGCAGGTCTTCCGTTCGCGCGACGGCTCCGACGCTACGCCCCATCCCGGATGACGAGAAGAACCGTCTCACATTCCGACCCCTCCAGGGCCGCGCCACATCCCGCCGCCGTACCGTGGAGTCGCCCCCGACAGAACGGTCCCCGCCCATGCCCGGCCCCGGCCAGCGCCCCTTCGTCCTGCTCAGCGCCGCCGTGTCGCTCGACGGCCACCTCGACGACGCCTCCCCCGACCGGCTGCTGCTCTCCAACGCCGCCGACTTCGACCGGGTGGACGAGGAGCGCGCGGCCGCCGACGCGATCCTGGTCGGCGGCAACACCCTGCGCGCCGACAACCCCCGCCTGCTGGTCAACGACCCCGCGCGCCGGGCCGCCCGGGTGGCCGCCGGGCACCCGGAGTACCCGCTGAAGGTGACGCTCAGCGCGAGCGGCGCACTCGATGCCGACCTGCGGTTCTGGCACACCGGCGGCGCCAAGCTCGCCTACACCACCGACGCCGGGGCCGCGGTGCTGCGACCCCGGCTCGACGGGCTCGCCGAGGTGGTCGCGCTCGGCGGCGCGGTGGACCTCGGCGCGGTGCTGGACGACCTGGGCGCGCGCGGGGTGCGCCGACTGATGGTCGAGGGGGGCGGCGGGGTGCACACCCAGTTCCTGGCCCGGGGCCTGGCGGACGAGCTCCAGCTGGCCGTCGCCCCGCTGCTGGTCGGCCAGGCCGGGGCGCCGCGGTTCGTCGGCCCGGCCGCCTTCCCGGGCGGCCCGGCCCGGCGGATGCGACTGCTGGAGGCACGTACCGTGGGCGACGTCGTCCTGCTGAGGTACGCCCCGAAGGAGCCCGCGCCGTGAACCAGCCCACCACCACCGACCTCGACCACCTGCGCCGGGCCGTCGAGCTCTCCCGCCGCTGCCCGCCCTCCGAGACGGCCTTCTCGGTCGGCGCGGTGATCGTCGGCGCCGACGGCGAGGTGCTGGCGGAGGGCTTCAGCCGGGAGGTGCACGCGCACGACCACGCCGAGGAGGCGGCCCTGGGCAAGCTCCCCGCGGGCGACGCCCGGCTGCGCGGGGCGACCGTCTACAGCAGCCTGGAGCCCTGCGGGCAGCGCGCCTCGCGGCCGGTACCGTGCGCCCGGCTGCTCATCGCGGCGGGCGCGGCGCGGGTGGTGGTCGCCTGGCGCGAGCCGGACCTGTTCGTCACCGACTGCCAGGGCACGGCCCTGCTGGAGGCGGCCGGGGTCGAGGTGGTGGAGCTGCCGGAGCTGGCCGAGGAGGCCCGGGCGGTCAACGCCCATCTGCTCCGCTGATCTTTTGTATCATTTGGAAACAAAGAGCTCGCCTTCCTGGGCCCGCACCGCCATTCTCCCCGAGGAGCCGTCCCATGCCCGCCGCCCCCCTCCGGCTGACCGCCCGCGCCCTCCTCCTCGACATGGACGGCACCCTGGTCAACTCCGACGCCGTGGTCGAGCGCTGCTGGGGCCGCTGGGCCGAGCGGCACGGCCTCAACCCCGTCGAGGTGATGCATGTCGTCCACGGCCGCCAGGGCCACGCGACCATGGCCGTGCTGCTGCCGGACCGCCCCGTCGAGGCCAACCTCGCCGAGAACGCGCAGATGCTCGCCGAGGAGCGCGCCGACGTCGAGGGCGTCGTCCCGGTCCCCGGCGCCCCCGCCTTCCTCGCCGCCCTGGCCGACCTGCCACACGCCCTGGTCACCTCCGCCGACGAGCCGCTCGCCCGGATCCGGATGGCCGCCGCCGACCTGCCACTGCCGCCCGTCCTGGTCACCGCCGAGTCGGTCGGCGCCAGCAAGCCCGACCCGGAGGGCTTCCTCAAGGGCGCCGCCGCCCTCGGCCACGCCCCCGCCGACTGCCTCGCCTTCGAGGACTCCGGCGCCGGCATCGCCGCCGCCCGCGCGGCCGGCATGCGCGTCATCGGCATCGGCCCCCGCGCCGCCGCCCACCACCCGGACGCCCTCGCCGCGACCCTCGACGCGGTCACCGTCACGGCGGACGCGGACGGGGTGGTGACGGTCACCGTCCTGGGCTAGCCGGGGCTAGCCGGGCTCAGTCACGCCGGATGCCGGTGGAGTCGTACAGCAGCCAACGGGTGCCGTCCGGGAGTTGGACCGTCAGGACGTCCGCCTGCTGCCCCACCGCCAGGTACCACTCACCCGGCACCAGCTCTCCCGCCGACACCGGCGAACCGTCCGCATCGAAGAGCCGGCGCACCGCCGGCACCGCGAACCAGAACGGCGCGAAGTCGTCCCGGCTCTCCGGCGGCGGGTACGGCCGGTCCGCGACGCCCTTCTGGATCCCGCTGACGTCCAGCAGCAACCCCCTGGCCCCGTCCGGGAGTTGGACCAGCAGGGCGTTCTCGGCGGCTGCCAGCGCCAGGTACCAGGTGCCCGGCACCAACTCCCCCACCGGCTCCGGCGAACCGTCCGTACCGAAGACCTCGCGCACGGCCGGCACCGCGAACCAGTACAGCTCGAACTCGTCGTCCTCCGAACCGTTCTGGATCCCGACGCAGTCGAGCAGGATCCCCCGCGCCCCGTCCGCGTGTTGGACCAGCAGGGCGCCCCCGCGGGCCGCCAACGCCAGGTACCAGGTGCCCGGCACCAACTCCCCCACCGGCTCCAGCGAACCGTCCGCACCGAAGACCTCGCGCACGGCCGGGACGGCGAGCCAGAACAGGCGGAAGTCCGGGTCCGGTTCGGCCGCCAGCGCCGCCGCCAGACGGGTGGCCCGGTGCAGCAGCTCCCGCGCGCCCTCCTCGGCGGCGGCCCGCAGCCGCTCGACCTCCCGCTCCCGCCTCGCGAGCGCCTCCTCGGCGGCGTCCCGGACCGCGGTGTCCTCCTCCGCGTCCACCCCCGCCGCCCGGTTGCGGGCTATCGCGATCAGCCCGCCGGTGTTGCGGTTGCGCTGCTGCGGCAGCGGGCGGGACTTCGCGGCGAGCCGTGCGTACAGCCGCCGGTAGAGGGTGTCCATGTCCAGCAGTTCGGGACCGCCCGGGATGCCCCGCTCCAGCAGGTCGACGAGTTCCCCGGTGAAGGCGGTGTACGGCTCCCCCGGCGGCGACAGGGCGGGCCGGGTGGCGGCCGAGGCGGTGAGCACCACCGTCCCGTTCACCGCCGTCCGGTCGGCGAGGGACTTGCCCGCGCCCATCGAGCCGACCAGCGCCCGGCCGCTGTAGCAGCAGTCCAGCACCACCACCGTGCGCTGCGCCCGGGACTGCGAGTCGAGCAGCGCGCGGCGCAGCGACTCGAACCGCAGCGCGGTGTACTCGCGCTCGCGGTCGGTGTCCGGCAGCGCGAGGTACAGCTCCTCCGAGTAGTCGTCGGTCACGCCGTGCCCGGCGTAGTAGACCAGCAGGGTGTCGGTGGCCTGGCGCGCCTTCTCCCGTACGGTGTCCAGCACTTCGCGCACGCTCGCGGGCTGGGCGATCACCGCGCAGGCCTCGGCGGGCAGCCCCCAGACCTCGGGGTCGGTGAGCGCCCGGCGCAGCCCCTCCAGGTTCTGCTCGACGGCCGGCAGTCCGTCCAGGTGGACGTAGTCGTGCACCCCGACGAGCACGGCCGCCGACCGGCCCGGGTCCGCCAGCACGGTCACGACTGCTCGGCGGCTCCGGCCGGCGGCTCCAGCTGCGCCACGATCCGGCGCACCTCGTCCGCCGACCCGTCCTCGATCACCACCGACGTGCCGCCGCGCTCGATCCGCACCCGCATCCCGCCGCGCCGCGAGTCCCGCCAGGTGGCGACGGCGGTCACCAGGCTCCCCAGCGCGATCCCGTTCGCCAGGACCACATTGAGGATCTCCAGCACTTCCCCCATCCGCCCGGCCGCCGGATCCGCCGCCCCGGGCCGCACCTCGATGCCCCGCAGCTCCGGCTCGGCCAGCAGCCACCGGGTCAACGACCGCGCCGCCTCGACCTCCGCCCCCTCCGAGGCACCCTCCGCCACCTCGAACCCGAGCTCGACCTCCACACCCAACCCCTCTCCCACAGCCCCCAGTTGGCCGACCCCACCCTAGAGGAACCACCACCCCCACAAGGCCGGAGGGGCCGAACTCCGTTCACGGGAGTCGGCCCCTCCGGGGGTGCCAGCTGTCGCCGGGTCACACGTTGAAGCGGAACGAATGACGGGGGCGGCGCGCTGCAGGCGGTGCGCGCTGCCCGTCCAGGCCCGGCCGGCACTCGTCGTGCGGATTGCCACTGGTCCGCTGTTCGTTCCACGGGTGCCGACTCGGGACTGGCTAGCAAGGCGGCTCCGAACCTGTCGGGTCCACGTCTTCGAACAGCTCCAGCATCTGGCCGAGCACGCGAACAGTGGTCGCCACGTCGACGTCGGTGAGGTCGCCGCCAACCTGGCGCAGCAGCGCGTGTTCGCGGGCCGTCACGGCCGTGATGGCGGCCTGGCCGGCGTCGGTGAGCCGGATCAGCGAGGAGCGCGCGTGGGCCGGGTTGGGGACGGCCTCGACCAGCCCGGACGCCGCGGCGTCGTTCACCATGCGCTGGACGAACTGTCGGCTGAGGGACTGGGCCCGACCCATCTGCGGCACCGTCATGGGCCCGTGCTGGCGCAGCAGGTCCAGCACGGCGCGCACGCCGACGGAGAGGCCCTGGGCGGCGTCCAGCTCGATCCGGCGCTGGACGCGACGGTAGAGCGGGCCGACGAGGGCGAAGACTTCCATGAGGCGTCCCGGCAGCTCCTCGGGGGACAGGGGAACGGGCGTGGCAGGGGAATCGGTCACGACACCACTATGACATGACAACTCAGTTGCCATTCTTGGCGGACTGTGACAACTTGGTTGTCATGAGTGAGTTCGAGTTCGAGACCTTCCAGTCCGCCGACGGCCTGCTCGCCTACCGCGACGAGGGGCCGCGCGAGGGCGAGGCCCTGGTACTGCTGCACAGCGTGTTCGTCGACCATTCTCAGTTCGACAACCTGATTCCCGGCCTGGTCGCGCTTGGCTACCGGGTCGTTGCGCCGGATGCTCGAGGACACGGCCGGTCGGCGAATGCGAGCGGGCCGTTCCGAAACGCCGACGATCTCGCGGATCTGCTGCGACACCTGGAGCTGCGTCAGGTCGCGCTGGTGGGCGTGTCGATGGGCGCGATGATCGCGGTTGACACGGCGATCGAGCACCCCGAGCTGGTGCGGGCCCTGGTCGTCAGCGGTCGCGGGCTCGGCGAGCCGGACCTGACCGACGCCTGGTCCGCCGGGACCGCCGAGCGACAGGGCGCGGCGCTGGCGGCCGGCGACCTGCCGGGCTATCTCGACGGTTTCCTGCAGTGGATCGCCGGCCCGGCACGCAGCCTCGACGAGGTCGATCCGGCGATCGTGGCCCACGTGCGCGAGATGGCGCTGCGCACCCTCATGAAGCACACCCCGGACGAGCCGGACCACCGCGTCCCGGTCGAGGACCTCGCCGCGCGGGCCAAGGAGATCGCCGTGCCGGTCCTCGCGATCAACGGCGCGCTCGACGCCCCCGGCCTCCTCGCCACGGCGGACGAGCTGATCCGGGCGGTCCCGGACGGCCGCACCGTGCTGCTGCCGGGTGTCGGTCACTACACGACACAGGAGGCCCCGCAGGAGTTCACCCGCGTGCTGGTCGACTTCCTCCGGGAGGCCGACGCCGCCTGAGGCCATCGCTCCGGGCGCGGGCCGGCGCGCCGCGCGATGTGGAACGAGGTGCTCGGAGCTGACCCGACCGGCACCAACCGGAATGCTGCCCGGCCACCGAGCGGGCCGAGCAGCATTCCCGACGGAACGTCAGACGTTGAAGCGGAACTCCACGACGTCGCCGTCGTGCATGACGTATTCCTTGCCCTCGATGCGGGCCTTGCCCTTGGCGCGGGCCTCGGCGATGGAACCGGTCTCGACCAGGTCGTCGAAGGAGATCACCTCGGCCTTGATGAAGCCCTTCTGGAAGTCGGTGTGGATGACTCCGGCGGCCTCGGGGGCGGTGGCGCCCTTCTTGATGGTCCAGGCGCGGGTTTCCTTGGGGCCGGCCGTGAGGTAGGTCTGCAGGCCGAGGGTGTTGAAGCCGACGCGCGCGAGGGTGGCGAGGCCGGGCTCGTCCTGGCCCATGGACTGGAGGAGTTCGAGGGCCTCGGCGTCGTCCAGCTCGATCAGCTCGGACTCGATCTTGGCGTTGAGGAAGATCGCCTCGGCGGGGGCGACCAGCTCGCGCTGGGCGTTCTTGAAGTCCTCGTCGGCCAGCTCGGCCTCGTCCACGTTGAAGACGTAGAGGAAGGGCTTGGCGGTCAGCAGGTGCAGGTCGCGGATCGGGGCGGTGTCGAAGCCGGCCTCGAAGAGGGTCTTGCCGGTCTCCAGGATCGCCTGCGCGGCCTCGGCGGCGGCCAGCACGGGGGCGGTGTCCTTCTTGAGGCGCGCCTCCTTCTGCAGGCGCGGCAGGACCTTCTCGATGGTCTGGAGGTCGGCCAGGATCAGCTCGGTGTGAATGGTCTCGATGTCGTCCTTGGGCGACACCTTGCCGTCCACGTGCACCACGTCCGGGTCGGTGAAGGCGCGCACGACCTGGCAGATCGCGTCCGACTCGCGGATGTTGGCGAGGAACTTGTTACCCAGGCCCTCGCCCTCGCTGGCGCCGCGCACGATGCCCGCGATGTCCACGAAGTCGACGGTGGCCGGGAGGATGCGCTGGGAGCCGAAGATCTCGGCGAGCTTGGCCAGCCGCTGGTCGGGGACGCCGACGACGCCGACGTTGGGCTCGATGGTGGCGAACGGGTAGTTGGCCGCCAGCACGTCGTTCTTGGTCAGGGCGTTGAACAGGGTCGACTTGCCGACGTTCGGCAGGCCGACGATTCCGATCGTGAGCGACATGAAGCGCAGTCCCGTGGGCTTGGAGGAGTTGGGTCGGCACCGTACGGGCCGACCCCCAAGTCTACGGGCAGCGTCTGCGCTGCCCTACGCCTCGGTCGCCGCCGGTCGCGGCTCCAGGAACTCCAGCCGGTTGCCCAGCTTGTCGGCCGCGTAGAAGCGCCGGTGGCCGGGCAGGTTGTCGTCCCAGACCACCTCGTGGCCGTGCGCGGCGAGCCGCTCGGCCAGGGCGTCCAGCGAGCGCACCAGGATGCCCGGGTGCCCCTTCACGGACGGCCGGAAGTCCGGGGTCACGCCGAGGTGCACCTCGACCCCGCCGCCACGGAACCAGCAGCCGCCGCGGGCCGCCAGCACCGGCGGCTTCTCCAGCTCCGTCATGCCGAGCACGCCGGACCAGAAGGCTCGGCACGCGTCCTCGGCGCCGGCCGGGATGTCGAGCTGGAAGTGGTCGAGGCGTTCGAAGGTGAAGTCCGTGGCCACGAGGTCCCCCGTACGGTGATTCGATGATCTTGGTTCGTCGAGCCGTCCGAGCCGGTCAGGCCGCTGAACGACGATCACAGAACTACTCCGTCCGGAGACACAGGACAAGACCTGAACGGTCCATTACACAGTGTGGCGATGATCGGACCGTACGTTGGGCGGGTGGAGCAGAGCACCCGTACCCAGCCGCCAGGGCCCAGACGCCGTCCGCCGAACGGCGCGGCCGCGGCCGCCGTCCCCGGTCCCGGCCGGGCCCCCGAGAGCACCCGAGCCCCTGCCGCCCCCGAGACTCCCCCTGCCCGGCTGCGCCCGGCGGCCGGCCGGCCCACCGCGGCGCGCCCGTCCCCCGGGCGCCGGCTGCGGGTGTACGGGCGCCGCCGCACCGGCCGGCCGACCCGGCTGACCGCCATCGGCACCGGCGTGGCCGCCGTGCTGGCGACGCTCGCGGTGGCGGGCGTGGACCGGCTGCTCTTCGACGGCCTCGGCTGGCTGTTCGGCCTCGGCTACCTGATGGTCTGCTTCCAGCTGGCCGTCCGGGTCCGCTACGCCGACCTGCTGGCCGCGCCGATCAGCGGGCCGATCGCCTTCGCCCTGGCGCTGCTGGTGCTCGCGCCGGTCGGCTCCTCGGGCGTGACCGCCCAGGTGGTGGCGCTGGCGACCGGGCTGGCACTGCGGGCCGGCTGGCTGTTCTCCGGCACCGGCCTGGCCGCGCTGATCGTGCTCGCCCGTTTCGTCGCCCAGCGCCGGATCCACCGCTCCCGCTGAGCTCCACCCCTCCCGTCGGAGCCCGGAACCGGCAGGCCCTCAGCCCGCCGCCCGGGCCGCCGCCATGGCGGCCCCGACGATGCCCGCGTCGTTGCGCAGTTCCGCCGGCACCACCCTCGCCTCGCGGTCCTTCAGCAGCGGCAGGAACTTCTCGTGCTTGCGGCTCACCCCGCCGCCGATCACGATCAGCTGCGGCGAGAACAGCATCTCCACCAGGTCCAGGTACTCGTTGACCCGCCCGGCCCACTGCTCCCAGTCCAGCCCGTGCCGCTCCTTGGCGGCCGAGGAGGCCCGGCGCTCGGCGTCCTTGCCGCGCAGCTCCAGGTGACCCAGCTCGGTGTTGGGCACCAGCGTGCCGTCCACGAAGAGCGCGCTGCCGATGCCGGTGCCGAAGGTGAGCACCAGCACCACGCCCGACTCGCCGCGCCCGGCACCGTGGGTGAACTCCGCCAGGCCGGCCGCGTCCGCGTCGTTGAGGACGGTCGCCGGCAGGCCCAGTGCCTCGCGGAACAGGCCCGCGGCGTCCAGGCCGACCCAGCCCTTGTCCACGTTGGCGGCGGTCCTGGTGCGGCCGCCGACCACCACGCCGGGGAAGGTCAGCCCGACCGGCCCCTGGTGGTCGAAGTGCCGGACCACCTCGCACACGGCGGCGACCACGGCCTCGGGCTCGGACGGATGCGGGGTGAGCACCTTGTGGCGCTCCTGGGCGAGCACTCCCCGGGCGAGGTCGACCGGGGCTCCCTTGATGCCCGAGCCGCCGATGTCCACGCCGAATACCGCCGTCATCACTCCGCCCTCCGACGTTCGGCCGTGGACCGGCTTGTCCACAGCCTGTGCACAAAACTACGAGAGCCCCGGCGGCGACGCACAGCGAAAAACCCGGCACCCCACCGGGGCGCCGGGTTCTCCACAACGGTCTACAGCTTGCCCGCCGCCTCGGCGCGCAGGTCGCGGCGCAGTTCCTTGGGCAGCGAGAAGGTCAGGTGCTCCTCGGCGGTCTTGACCGTCTCGACCGTGTCGTAACCGCGCGCGGCCAGGAACTCCAGCACGCCGTCCACCAGGATCTCCGGCACCGAGGCGCCGCTGGTCAGGCCGACCGTGGTGACGCCCTCCAGCCAGGACTCCTGGATCTCCTCGGCGAAGTCCACCAGGTGGGCGGCCTTGGCGCCGTACTCCAGGCCGACCTCGACCAGGCGGACCGAGTTGGAGGAGTTCTTGGAGCCGACCACGATCAGCAGGTCGGTCTCGGGGGCCAGCTGCTTGACCGCGACCTGGCGGTTCTGGGTCGCGTAGCAGATGTCGTCGCTGGGCGGGCTGACCAGCGCCGGGAAGCGCTTCTTCAGCTCGCCGACGGTGGCCATGGTCTCGTCCACCGACAGGGTGGTCTGGGACAGCCAGACGATCTTGGACTCGTCCCGCACCTGCACGTTGGCGACGTCCTCGGCACCGTCCACCAGGTGGATCCGGTCCGGGGCCTCGCCCATGGTGCCGATGACCTCCTCGTGGCCCTCGTGACCCACCAGCAGGATGTCGAAGCCCTCGTCGGCGAAGCGGACGGCCTCCTTGTGCACCTTGGTGACCAGGGGGCAGGTGGCGTCGATGGTGGCCAGCTTGCCGGCCCGCGCCTCGTCGTGGACGGACGGGGCGACGCCGTGCGCCGAGAAGACGACGATCGAGCCCTCGGGCACCTCCTCCGTCTCGTCGACGAAGATCGCGCCCTTCTTCTCCAGGGTCTGCACCACGTACTTGTTGTGGACGATCTGCTTGCGGACGTAGATGGGCGCCCCGTACTGCTCCAGGGCCTTCTCCACGGCGATCACGGCGCGGTCGACGCCCGCGCAGTAGCCCCGGGGGGCGGCGAGCAGGACACGGCGCGGCGCGGTGTTGGACATGGCTCCATCGTACGGGCGGCCGCGAGTCGCACCGCCCCCGGCGGGCAGCCGCGCCGACGGCGGGCGGTTTCCGGTCGGATCCGATCAGAAATGCTCAAATGTGGTGTCTATGAGCGCTGTGAGCGAGCAGGCGACACCGAGCGGCCTGCGCCGCAGTCTGGGCGTCCGCGATCTGATGGTCTACGGACTGCTGTTCATCGCCCCGATGGCCCCGGTCGGCGTGTTCGGCGTGCTGGACGCCAAGAGCCACGGCGCCGTCGCCTCGGTCTACGTGGCCGCCACGGTGGCGATGGGCCTCACCGCCTTCTCGTACGCCCAGATGGTGCGCGCCGTGCCGCAGACCGGCTCGGTGTTCGCCTACGCCCGGGCCGGGCTGGGCGAAGGACCGGGTTTCATCGCCGGGTGGATGGCGATGCTGGACTACCTGCTGATCCCGGCGGTGGCCTACCTGTTCTCCGGGATCGCGCTGCACTCCCTGGTGCCGGGCGTCTCGCGCTGGCTGTGGACGGCGCTCGCGGTGGTGGCCACCACCGCGCTCAACCTGGTCGGGGTGCGCACGGCGGCCGTGGTCGGCTTCGCGGTACTGGCGCTGGAGATCGCGGTGCTGGCGGTGTTCACGGCCGCGGCCGTGGTGGCGCTGGTCCAGGACGGCGCCCGGCGCGGCTGGGACACCCCGTTCACCGCCGTCGGGGACTTCTCGCTCACCGCGGTGATCTCCGCGGTGTCCGTCGCGGTGCTCTCCTACCTGGGCTTCGACGCGATCGCCACCTTCGTCGAGGAGGCGGTCGGCGCCTCGGCGGCGGTGGCCAAGGCGGTGCTGTGGTGCCTGGCGCTGGCCGGGGTGCTGTTCGTCGCCCAGACCTACCTGGCGGCGCTGCTGGAGCCGATGACCCCGCAGCAGCTGGCCGCCGACCCGGCCGCACAGGGCTCGGCCTTCTACGACACCGTGGAGAGCGGCATCGGGCACTGGCTGCACGTGCTGGTGGCGGCCGGCAAGGCGATCGGCGCGGCCTTCGCGGCACTGGCCGGCCAGGCCGCGGCCGGGCGGCTGGTCTTCGCGATGGGCCGGGACGGGCGGCTGCCGCGGGTGCTCGGCTCGGTCGACCCGGGCAGCGCGGTGCCGCGCCGGGCGCTGCTGGCGGCCGCGGCCATCACCATGGCGGCGGCGGTCTGGGCCGCCAACCGGGACGACGGGCTGGACCAGCTGACCTCGGTGGTGAACGTGGGCGCGCTGACCGCCTTCGCGCTGCTGCACGCCTCGGTGGTCGGCTGGTACACCGTCCGGCACGGCTCGCGGGACCGGCTGCGCCACCTGGTCGTCCCGGCGCTGGGGATCGCGGTGATCGGGGCGGTGGTCCGCGAGGCCGCGACGACGGCGCAGCTCGTCGGGCTGGCCTGGCTGGCGGTCGGGCTGGTGGTGCTCGGGGTGCAGGGCAGTACCGCTTCGGGCGCCGGCGGGCACCGTTAGCGCCCGAGCTGTCGGCGCGCGCCGCTAGCCTCGTACGCATGGCCAACACCAGCTCCCCCGAAGCCCCGCTCCCGGTCGGCAAGGTCTCCGCGCTGATCGGCGGCTGGATCGACCGGCTCGGCGCGGTGTGGGTCGAGGGGCAGATCACCCAGCTCAGCCGTCGGCCCGGGGCGGGCGTGGTGTTCCTGACCCTGCGCGACCCGCAGGCCGACGTCTCGCTCACGGTGACCTGCTTCCGCTCGGTCTTCGACCAGGTCGCGGACGTGGTGCAGGAGGGCGCGCGGGTCGTCGTGCACGCCAAGCCGGAGTGGTACGCGGCGCGCGGGCAGCTGTCGATGCGGGCCTCGGAGATCCGGCCGGTGGGCCTGGGCGAGCTGCTGGCCCGGCTGGAGCAACTGAAGCGGCGCCTCGCCGGGGAGGGCCTGTTCGCACCCGAGCGCAAGCGGCCGCTGCCGTTCCTGCCGCAGTGCGTCGGACTGGTCACCGGACGCGACTCGGCGGCCGAGCGGGACGTGCTGGAGAACGCCCGGCGGCGCTGGCCGGCCGTGCGCTTCGAGGTGCGCAACGTCCCGGTGCAGGGGGTCAGCGCGGTGGAGCGGGTGAGCGCGGCCGTCCGGGAGCTGGACGAGCACCCCGAGGTGGACGTGATCATCGTGGCCCGGGGCGGCGGCAGCGTGGAGGACCTGCTGCCGTTCTCGGACGAGGGGCTGGTGCGGCTGGTGGCGGCCGCCCGTACGCCGGTGGTCAGCGCGATCGGGCACGAGCCGGACCAGCCGCTGCTGGACTTCGTCGCGGACCTGCGCGCCTCCACCCCGACCGATGCCGCCAAACGGGTGGTCCCGGACGTCGGCGAGGAGCTGGCCAAGGTCCGCCAGCTGCGCGACCGGGCCCGTCGGCACGTGCTGGCCCGGGTCGAGCGCGAGCAGCACGGGCTGGACGGTCTGCGCAGCCGCCCGTCGCTGGCCGCCCCGCACCGGATGCTGGACGGGCGCGGCCAGGAGGTGGACGGCCTGCTGGAGCGGGCCCGGCGCACCCTGCGGCACCGGCTGGACCACGCGCAGAGCGACCTCGGGCACACCCTGGCCCGGGTGGTCGCGCTGTCCCCGGCGGCCACCCTGGAGCGCGGCTACGCGGTGCTGCAGCGGGCGGACGGCACGGTGGTGACGGACCCGGCGCAGGTCGCGGCCGGGGAGGGGCTGCACGCCCGGGTGGCGGGCGGCGGCTTCGACGTCACGGTGACCGAGGCCGAGGCCGAGGCTCGGGACTAGTACGAGCGCTGCCGGGACGGTGGGTCGCACCTCGACCATGCGGCGGAGGCCGGCGCCACCGGTCGACCGGGCGCAGCCGGGCTTCCGCCCCGCCGGAGCCGTCCCTGTCGGCGCCAGCCCCTACGCTGGCACGCATGGCAGAGCAGCAGGAGCAGCAGAACGCGGCGGCGCCGACCCCGGACGACGCGCTGGGGTACGAGCACGCCCGGGACGCGCTGCTGGACGTGGTCCGGCAGCTGGAGAACGGCGGGACCTCCCTGGAGGAGTCGCTGGCCCTGTGGGAGCGCGGCGAGCAGCTGGCGAAGGTCTGCCAGCGCTGGCTGGACGGCGCCCGGGCCCGACTGGACGCCGCGCTGGCCGCCGAGGAGGGCGGAGCCCCGGCCGGGGAGTGACGCGGGTCACAACCCCTTGGGGAATCGTTGAAACTTCACCTATGTTGGAGGAAGTGACCGGCCGCGCCGGTCACCCCGACGAACCCCCTCCCGCATGAGGTGCAGAAGCATGACCACCGACGCCCTGGTACTCGACACCGCCGCTCAGGACCTGCTGTTCCGCGAGGCGCGCACCGCGAACACCTTCACCGACGAGCCGGTCACCGAGGAGCAGGTCCAGGCCATCTACGACCTGGTCAAGTACGGCCCGACCGCCTTCAACCAGCAGCCGCTGCGCGTCGTCCTGGTCCGCTCCGCCGAGGCCCGCGAGCGCCTCGTCCAGCACATGGCGGACGGCAACAAGGCCAAGACCTCCGCCGCGCCGCTGGTCGCCATCCTGGCCGCGGACAACGAGTTCCACGAGGAGCTGCCGACCCAGCTCCCGCACTTCCCGCAGGCCAAGGACATGTTCTTCTCGGAGCGCTCCGTCCGTGAGCAGTCCGCCACGCTGAACGGCGCCCTGCAGGCCGCGTACTTCATCATCGGCGTGCGCGCCGCCGGCCTGGCCGCCGGCCCGATGACCGGCTACGACGCCGCCGGCCTCAACAAGGAGTTCTTCGGCGACGGCGAGCACTCGGTGCTGGCCGTGGTCAACATCGGCAAGCCGGGCGAGGACGCCTGGTTCCCGCGCTCCCCGCGCCTGGCCTACGACGAGGTCGTCACCACCGTCTGATCAGCGACGGAACGGCGAAGGGCCCGCACCGGTTCGTCCGGTGCGGGCCCTTCCGCGTGCCCGTGGAGCCCTGGCGCTACTTGAGCGCCTGGGCCAGCTCGGCCAGCTCCTCGTACGAGGCGGTGCCGGTGATCAGGGTGGTCGCCGAGCCGGTCTGCGCGGCCAGCGCGCGGCCCTTCTCGCCCTGCACCCGGTCCCAGGCGTGTCCGGCGGCGTCCGAGGCGCCGTCCGGCCGGCCGCCCGCGACCTTGTCCGCCAGCAGCTTGTCGCGCGGCACGTCGGCCTGCTCGACGGCCGCGTACTGGCCGGAGGGCGTCACGAAGCCCAGGTGCCAGGCGTTGCCCTTGCCGGAGTTCAGGTCGGCCGGGGTGTAGCTGACCGAGGTGGCCCGCCACTTGTCGGACAGCCCCTCCGGGGAGAGCAGCGGATAGGGCGCGGCGCGCTTGGCGCTGGCCGCCGCCGCCTTGTACTCGACCACGTGCACCGGGTCGCTGTTGGCGTCGTGCGGGAGGAACAGGTACCCGATCCAGACGACGAAACCGACCGCCAGCATCGACAGGACCATGTCCCGTACGGTCTGCCGACCTCTCATGCCCTTGCTCTCTGCAGCCACCCCCACATGGTGACTCATCCACATCCGGGCGGTGCCACCCGGGGTGTCCACGTACGGGTGAAGCCGGGCGAACCGGTGCTTTTCGCCACGGGGTGGCGACCCGCGCCACAGACAGTCATCTCGTGGGCAGATACGATCGCAGGACCCTCACCACGGCGTTCGACCAGGCAGTAGTCGGGCGCTCACTGGCCGTCGCGTACAGAGAGGTAACGACGATGACCACGCAGTACCCGCACCACCTCCCCCGCGCCCTGGAGGTCGCGCCCGAGGCTCCCGACCGGAACCTCGCGCTCGAGCTCGTCCGGGTCACCGAGGCGGCCGCCATGGCCGCCGGCCGATGGGTCGGCCGCGGTGACAAGAACGGCGCGGACGGTGCCGCCGTGAAGGCGATGCGCACCCTCGTCTCGACCGTCTCGATGAACGGCGTGGTCGTCATCGGCGAGGGCGAGAAGGACGAAGCCCCGATGCTCTACAACGGCGAGCGGGTCGGCGACGGCACCGGCGCCGAGTGCGACGTCGCGGTCGACCCGGTGGACGGCACCACGCTGACCGCCAAGGGCATGAACAACGCGGTGGCCGTGCTGGCCGTCGCCGACCGCGGCACCATGTTCGACCCCAGCGCCGTGTTCTACATGGACAAGCTGGTGGCCGGCCCCGAGGCCGCCGAGTTCGTCGACATCACCGCCCCGGCGGCCGTCAACATCCGCCGGGTCGCCAAGGCCAAGGGCAGCGCCGTCGAGGACGTCACCGTGGTCGTGCTCGACCGCCCGCGCCACGACGGCCTGGTCCGGGAGATCCGCGAGGCGGGCGCCCGGATCAAGTTCATCTCCGACGGCGACGTGGCCGGCGCGATCATGGCCGCCCGCGAGGGCACCGGCGTCGACCTGCTGATGGGCGTCGGCGGCACCCCGGAGGGCATCATCGCGGCCTGCGCGATGAAGTGCATGGGCGGCGTGATCCAGGGCCGGCTGTGGCCCAAGGACGACGCCGAGCGGCAGAAGGCCCTGGACGCCGGGCACGACCTGGACCGGGTGCTCACCACCAACGACCTGGTCAGCGGCGAGAACGTGTTCTTCGTCGCCACCGGCATCACCGACGGCGAGCTGCTGCGCGGCGTGCACTACCGCTCGGAGACCGCCACCACCAGCTCGCTGGTGATGCGCTCCAAGAGCGGCACGATCCGCGAGATCAACTCCGTCCACAAGCTGGCGAAGCTGCGGGCCTACAGCGCGATCGACTTCGACCGCGCCAACTGACCCACGCGAAACGGCCTCGAAGACAGGACGTTCGGGCGCGGCCTCGGCGGAATCCCCCTCCGCCGAGGCCGCGCCGCGTTTCCGACCGCCTTCCGGGGGATCCGCCTCCCGGCTCCCGTCTCCGGCCCGCCGTCAACCGGCTATCCGGCTCCGGGCCGTGGTCACCCGGGCGGCCTCGCGCAGCTCCGCGTCCCGGCGGCGGCGCCGGGCCAGCACCACCCGCCGCTCGGCGGCCGTCAGCCCGCCCCAGACCCCGTACGGCTCCGGCTGCGCCAGCGCGTGCTCGCGGCACTCCAGCAGCACCGGGCAGCGGGCGCACACCTGCTTGGCCTGCTCCTCGCGCGACAGCCGGGCCGCCGTCGGCTCCTTCGAGGGCGCGAAGAACAGCCCCACCTCGTCCCGCCGACAGGCCGCACCGGTGTGCCAGGGGTTGTCCTCGCCCGCGGCGGCGCCCGCAGCGGTGCCCGCCGGGCCGCCCGGGGGCTGCGGCTGCGGGCGGACGGCCGGACGACGCTCCAGCATGTGGGCGGCGACGACTGGCGAGGTGGGGCGGGACTCGATCGGATGCAGCACGGCCGTACTCCTGACGAGGCTCTCGGACACGGGGGAACCTCGCTCCGCTGCCCGGCTGCGAGCCCCCGCTGGTCCAACCCTCCGGACCGGCCGCTTGGCCGCCTCCGGTGCGCAGCCGTACAAGAAGCGATGTGCGGAATGACCTACCCCGCCCCGCCGGGATTCATGCACACTGCACGCAATCGACTACGGAGTGCACCCGCCACAACGGCGAGTGCCCGGCCGGGAGTTGATCCCCGGCCGGGCACTCGACAGGCCAATTCAAGTCAGTCGGAGCCGAGTTGCTTGCGCACCCACTCCTTGAGCTTCTTGCCCCGGCGCGGCTTGGCGTTGCAACCGCCGAACAGGGCAACGCCCTTGACCCGCACGACCGGAGCGTACGGGTCCGCGGCGGTTTGCTCGCGGACGTCGAACCCGCCGAAGATGCCGACCCCGGAGCCGTGCAGGCTGACGTTCTCCGGCACCCGGACCTCGACCCCGCCGAAGATCGCCGTCACGGTGATCTCCACCTCGGGGGACTCGAACACGGCGTCACTCAGGTCGATCTCCACCCCGCCGAACATGGTGAAGGCGGTCAGGTGCGAGCCGACCCGCCAGCGGCCCTTGCGGGCGGCGCCGCCGAAGATCGCCACCACCGACGGCGACTCCTGGCGCGCGGGCGGCAGTTGCCTCGGGGCGGGGGCCGGCGCCGGGGCGTCCGGCGGCGGCTTCTCGAAGGACAGCGGCCGGTGGGCGGGCAGGTCCCGGGTCAGCGGCACCAGGTCGCCGAAGGTCTTGGCGGCGTACGCGGCCCCGATCCGCTCGGCGTGCTCGTCCGCGTCCAGGCGGCCCTCGGCGTAGGCGTCCCGCAGCAGCTCCGCGACCCGCTCGCGGTCGGCGTCCGAGACGCGCAGCTCCGCCTCCGCCACCGGGGCGTGCGAGGGCTGCGGCGTGGCTGCAGGCTGCGGCTCAGGTTCGGGCTGCGGCTTGCGTTCGGGCTTGGTCATCGGTACGGGAGCCGACACCGGCGGCTGCCCCGGGTCGTCCTGCGACGGCGAGTTGTCCACGGCGCAAGCGTAGTCGCCCGCACTCCTGCCCGAGTGAGACCGGTCACCTGATAACCGGAGGATGTGTCAGTCGCGTGTGCAAGCCTCCAGTCCAAGGGCTACCGCAAGGCGCGACGGCAGGCCGCGAAACTGCACAAGAAGGTCGCCCGTCAGCGCCAGGACACCGCCCGCAAGTGGGCCAAGACCGTCGTCCGGGACCACGACCACATAGCAGTAGAGGACTTCCGACCGAAGTTCCTCGCCAAGACCTCCATGGCCAGGAAGGCCGCTGACGCCGCCATCGGCGTAACCAAGACGGCCCTGATCGAGATGGGCCGCAAGCACGGCAGGGCCGTGCACCTGGTCCACCCCGCGCACACCACGATGGACTGCGCGCACTGCGGAGCGAGAGCCAAGCACGCACTGCCGCTGGGAATGCGTACGTACACCTGTACCGCGTGCGGAGCCTCGTCCCCGAGAGACAAGAACTCCGCCCACGTGATGCTCCACGGGGCAGGTCCGAACCCGGCTGGCGTTGAGTGCGTAGGACGTGGCCGCCCGTGGGGCGACCACGCAGCACGAGCCAAAAATCCCCCAGGCGAAGGCGGGCCCCCGCCTTCAGGCGGGGGAGCACTCAAGCAAGGCTGACCTGTCCGCAGGCCCACCACGACCGGGTCTTACCCTGGATGGTGCTTCGCCGACGCAGCCGGATCACTGGACACCTAAGGACCGCCCCCATGGCTCCCACGCCAGACTTCGAGTACAGCGACCTGCTCCCCCTGGGCGCTGACCCGACCCCGTACCGCAAGCTGACCTCCGAGGGTGTCTCCACCTTCGAGGCCGGCGGTCGCAGCTTCCTCCAGGTCGAGCCCGAGGCGCTGCGGCTGCTCACGGCCGAGGCGATGCACGACATCTCGCACTACCTGCGCCCCGCGCACCTCGCCCAGCTGCGCCGCATCCTGGACGACCCGGAGGCCAGCCCGAACGACCGCTTCGTGGCGCTCGACCTGCTGAAGAACGTCAACATCTCGGCCGGCGGCATCCTCCCGATGTGCCAGGACACCGGCACCGCGATCGTCATGGGCAAGCGCGGCCAGAACGTGCTGACCCAGGGCGGCGACGAGTCCGCCATCGCGCGCGGCGTGTTCGACGCGTACACCAAGCTCAACCTGCGCTACTCCCAGATGGCCCCGGTGACCATGTGGGACGAGAAGAACACCGGCAACAACCTGCCGGCCCAGATCGAGCTGTACGCCACCGACGGCGACGCGTACAAGTTCCTGTTCATGGCCAAGGGCGGCGGCTCCGCCAACAAGTCGTACCTGTACCAGGAGACCAAAGCCATCCTGAACGAGGCGAGCATGCTCTCGTTCCTGGAGCAGAAGATCCGCTCGCTCGGCACCGCCGCCTGCCCGCCGTACCACCTGGCCATCGTGATCGGCGGCACCAGCGCCGAGTTCGCGCTCAAGACCGCCAAGTACGCCTCGGCGCACTACCTGGACAACCTGCCGACCTCGGGCAACGCCAAGACCGGCCACGGCTTCCGGGACCTGGAGCTGGAGGCCAAGGTCACCGAGCTGACCCAGAAGATCGGCATCGGCGCCCAGTTCGGCGGCAAGTACTTCTGCCACGACGTGCGCGTGGTCCGACTGCCGCGCCACGGCGCCTCGCTGCCGGTCGCGATGGCCGTCTCCTGCTCCGCCGACCGCCAGGCGCTCGGCAAGATCACCGCCGAGGGCGTGTTCCTGGAGCAGCTGGAGACCGACCCGGCCAAGTACCTGCCGGACACCACCGACGAGCACCTGGACGACGACGTGGTGCGCGTCGACCTCAACCAGCCGATGTCCGCGATCCGCGCCGAGCTGTCCAAGTACCCGGTCAAGACCCGGCTCTCGCTCACCGGCACCCTGGTGGTCGCCCGCGACATCGCCCACGCCAAGATCAAGGAGCGCCTGGACGCCGGCGAGGGCATGCCCAAGTACCTCCAGGACCACCCGGTCTACTACGCCGGCCCGGCCAAGACCCCCGAGGGCTACGCCTCCGGCTCCTTCGGCCCGACCACGGCCGGCCGGATGGACTCCTACGTCGACCAGTTCCAGGCCGCCGGCGGCTCGATGGTCATGCTCGCCAAGGGCAACCGCAGCAAGCAGGTCACCGACGCCTGCGCCGCGCACGGCGGCTTCTACCTCGGCTCGATCGGCGGCCCGGCCGCCCGCCTCGCCCAGGACTGCATCAAGAAGGTCGAGGTGCTGGAGTACGCCGAGCTCGGCATGGAGGCCGTCTGGCGCATCGAGGTCGAGGACTTCCCGGCCTTCATCGTGGTCGACGACAAGGGCAACGACTTCTTCCGCGAGACGACGGAAGGTCCGCTGATCACCAGCCTGCGGATCCGCTCCAAGGAGTAGTCGCTCGGCGAAACGCTCCCGCACGCCCTCTGACCGCCCCGGCCGCCCCTGCGGCTGGGGCGGTTTTGTGTGCCACCGAGCTCCGGACGTGAATACCGTGCTTCCGGGTCTACGAGGCCCGCAAGCGGGCGGCGCGCGAAGCGGTTTCGGACCTCACCTCCTGGCAGGAGACGAGCTACCTGCTGCGCTCGCCCGCCAACGCCGAACGGCTCATGGCCGCCGTCACCCCCGACAAGGCCGACCACCCCGGCGTGGTCAGGACCGTCGAAGAGCTGGAAGCACTGGCGGATCCGAGCCTCTGACGGCCCCGGCGCGTCTCACGCGTCGAAGTCGTACTCCAGGACGTAGGAGGCGGCGTCCAGGATCATCTCGTTGAGTTCGACGACCTGCCCCTCGTCGGCGAAGGCGGTGCGGCAGATCAGGATGACCGGGGTGCCGGCGGAGAGTTCGAGGCGGGTGGCCTCCTCGGCGCTGGGCATCCGGGAGCGGACCTCCTCGCGGAAGTGCACGGGCTTGGCGCCGATCTCGGCCAGCCGGGCGTAGGTGCCGCCGGGGCCGGTGTCCTCGCGGGTGATGGCGGTGCCGGCGACCAGGACGGCGGGCAGGTAGGAGGTCGAGAGCAGCACCGGCTTGCCGTCCAGGACGAAGCGGCGGTGCCGTACGCACATCGGCGCGCCAGGGTCGACTCCGAGCACCCGGGCCACGTGTTCGGGCGCGCCCCGCTCGGCGACGGAGACCTGGTCGACCACCAGGCTGCGGTTGTCGATGTCCGCGGACCATATCGACCGCCCGGACCCCCACTGCCCCTGCGCCAGCCGCTGGATGCCGCGCCGGCGCAGCGGTCGGAAGTCCCGGACGAACACCCCGGCGCCCCGGCGGGCCTCCGCGATCCCCTCGCTCTGCAGCACGCCGAGCGCCTGGCGGGCGGTCATCCGGGCCACGCCGTACTCGTCCATGAGGTCGTTCTCGCCGGGCAGCCGGTCGCCCGCGCGGTAGCGGCCGTCGTCGATGGCCGCCTTCAGGGAGTCCGCGATCCGCTGGTACTTGGGCTGTCTGTCGCCACTGCTGCCGGTCATCGCCGCTCCCTCTCCCTCGGACAAATCCTAGGCGCGCCCGCGGCCGCTAGTAAGGAGATACGACCGTTGACATCTCTAGAGATATTAGCTTCTCTAGAGATGCTGGCCAGTCGCGCACGAGAGCGAGGAGCAGCACGTTGAGCACTCGACAGCACGACGCCCGGGCCTACCGGCCACAGGTGGGCGAACTCGTCCTCGACCGGAGGACCGGACGCACCGGCATCTACATGGGCACCCTCGGCGGCGAGCACTACCTGCGCCCCGAGGGCGGCGGCCGCGAATGGACCGCCGAACCGAACCACGTCTCGCCCGCCCCAGGCCCCCGCGATTCAGCTGATTGAGATCGGCGCCGGGAATTGCGGCAAAACCCACGCAAACCACGGCATTCAGGGCCCCGGTAATCCCCCCGGTGAATCCGGAATTCCGGAACCCCGCGGGCCCGCCGCCGGGCACGTTACGGATGACTCCGGTCACCATGCGTGCACCACGGACGGGAATCGGCCACCACGATGGACCCGCACACGAATTGGCGCGCACATAACCAACAGTGCCCCCGCGCCCGGACGGGGGCACGGGGGCGCTCAGCCGGCAACGGCTTACGGGTGGCCGCCGACGATGCTCTCGGGCTGGCGCGGGCTGTCCGGCTCACCGGTGGCCGGGTCGGGCTCCGCTACGTACTGACCCTCGTCACCGAACGAGCCGTTCTCGAACGCGTTCTTGTCGGCGTCGGTCGGCTGGGTGTACTCGGTGGGGTTCGAGGACGCGGTCACCGCACCCTCGACAGCCTTGCCCGCCTCCACAGCGGCGGCCGGGGCACCGGTCTGCGCCGCGCTCTCGGGCGTCGACGGCACCGGGGTCTCGCTCTGGTCGTTGGCCATTGGGCGGCCGCCTTTCAGTCATCAATTGTGTCCCACCCGACCTCTGTGGCGCGGGCGCGCGGACAGTATCGTAGGGTTGATTAAATGTCCGATAAACATCGTGCGGCTTGCGGCGCCGTCCGGCAGAGTCAGGCGCCCGCCTAAGCTGAAGCACCACGGCGGACCGCCGAGCGCCCTTTCACGGAATCGACACCACAGGCCATCGGGGGACGTCATGGAGTTTCGGGAGACGCCGCAGACACCTGCGCTGCGCTTCCAAGTCCTCGGCCCGGTCCAGGCCTGGCTCGACGGCAAGCCCCTCTCCCTCGGATCCCCCCAGCAGCAGGCCGTTCTGACCACCCTTCTGCTGCACTCCGGCCGCCTGGTCACCACCCAGGACCTGGTCGACGCGCTCTGGGGCGACCGTCCGCCGGCCCAGGCCGTCGCCGCGCTGCGCACCTACATCTCCCGTCTGCGCACCGTCATCGAGCCCCGGCGCGAGGTGCGCCGGCCCGCCGAGCTGCTGATCTCGGTCGCCGACGGCTACGCCCTGCGCATCCCGGGCGAGGCTCTCGACCTGACGGTCTTTGAACGACTCTCCGCCGAAGCCGCGGCCGCACGCGCCTCCGGTGACAAGCACGAGGCACACAGGCTGCTGGCGCAGGCACTGGACCTGTTCAGCGGCCGCCCGCTCACCGGCATCCCCGGCCCCTACGCCGACGCCCAGCGGCTGCGGCTGGCCGAACGCCAGGTGGCCGCCGCCGAGGAGCTGTGCGCCGCCGCCCTCGACATCGGTCTGCACTCCGAGATCGTCGGCGAGCTCAACAACCTGACGGCCGAGCATCCGCTGCGCGAGCGGCTGCGCGAACTGCTGATGCTGGCGCTGTACCGCTGCGGACGCCAGGCCGAGGCGCTCGGCGTCTACACCGACACCCGCAAGCTGCTGATCGAGGAGCTCGGCGTCGAACCGGGCGCGGGCCTGTCCGCGATGCACACCCGCATCCTCGCGGCTGACCCGGCGCTCACCCTCCCCGCCGCACCTGCCCCCACCACCCGCGAGGACGGTCTGGCCGCACCCCCACCTCCGGCCCAACTCCCCGCCGACGTATCAGACTTCAGCGGTCGTTCGGATCTAGTGGACGACCTCTCGACGGTCCTGATGAACGCCACGGGACAGGCCGTGGTGGTGACCTCGCTGGCCGGCATCGGAGGGGTCGGGAAGACTACCCTCGCGGTGCACGTCGCCCACCGCGTCCGATCCGACTTCCCGGACGGGCAGTTGTACGTCGACCTGCGCGGAGCCGGCGCCTCGCCAGCCGACCCTGTGGTCGTCCTTGGAGACTTCCTGCACGCGCTCGGCGTCACCGAGAGCCCCGACTCGCTCGAACAGCGTGCCGCCCTCTACCGTTCGCTGCTCGCCAGCCGCCGGATGTTGATCCTGCTCGACAACGCGCGCGATGCCGACCAGATCCGTCCGCTCATCCCCGGGGTCTCCGGCTGCGCCGTGCTTGCCACCAGCCGCTCCCGGCTGGCCGGCATCCCGGGTGCGCAGCTGTTCGACGTCGAGGAGCTGACCCCGGACGAGGCGCTGGCGCTGTTCTCGGCCATCGTCGGCGAACAGCGGGTCGCCGCCGAGCCTGAGGCGGCCATGAAGGTGGTCACCGCCTGTGGTTTCCTTCCGCTCGCCGTCCGTATCGCCGCCGCCCGGCTGGCCAGCCGCCCGCGCTGGAGCGTCTCCGACCTGGCCAGTCGGTTAGCCGATCAACGACGGCGGCTGGACGAACTCCAGCTCGGCAACCTCGCCGTGGAGACCACCATCGGGCTCGGCTACGGACAGCTGTCCGCGGCCGAGGCCCGCGCATTTCGGCTGCTCGCCCTGATCGACTCCCCGGACATCCCGCTGGCGGCCGTCACGGCGCTGCTGGGCGTGGACGAGTACACCGCCGAGGACCTCGCCGAGGCGCTGGTCGAGGCGAACATGCTGGAGTGCTTCGCCCCCGGTCGCTACCGCTACCACGACCTGCTCCGGCTCTACGCCCAGCGACAGAACGAGCGGATCGGGGACACCGAGGAGCAGGAGCGGGCGGTCATGCGGCTGCTCGACCTGCTGATCCCGACCGTGCGCAACGCGGCGCGGACCATCGAGCCGGACGACCCGGAGCCCGCGCTGCTGACCACGCCCGCTTCACCGGGGATCGACCTGCCCACAAGCGGCTCAGCACAGGACTGGCTCCGGACGGAGGGTGCCCTGCTCCTCAGTGCCATGGCCGCAGCGACGCGCGGGCCCCGCCCCTCTCAGCACGCGGCAATCGACCTGTTGATCCTGTTGTACGGCCTCGGCCCGGACCCCACCCATGGCCCCCAGGTACGGCCGATCCTGGAGACCGTCGGCCGCGCGGCGGAGCACTGCGGCGACCTCGCCACGCTCGCCCGAGTGCACTTCGCCCTGGGTACCCTGCAGTCCGCCACCAGCGACTTCCAGGAGGCCGAACAGTCCTTCCGCCGGAGCCTGGACCACCAGGCTCCGGACGATCCGACCGTCCTGCTCCTGGCCACGGCCAACATGCTGGGGGTGATCCTGAGCGTGGGTAACCGGCCGGACGAGGCGCTGTTGTTCCTCGAACAGGCGCGCGCCACCAGCCAGGCGGTCCGTACGCCGATCGCCGAGGCGCGGATCGTCAGCAACATGGCCCGGGTGCAGCACCGACTCGGCATGGCCGAGACCGCGATCCAGTCCGCCAGCGAGGGTGTCGCCGCTGCCCGGGCGTCCAAGAACGGCCCACTGCTCGCCCAGACGCTCTATCAACTCGGCGTGGTGCTCCCCGGCGACGAGGCCGTCCCGCACCTGCGGGAGGCGCACCGGCTCTACCAGTCCCAGCGCAACTCGCTCTGGGAGGGCTACACCCTGGCCCGCCTCGCCTCCGCCCTGCTCGCCGCCGAGCAGCACACCGACGCCGCCGAGACGGCCGGCGCGTCGCTCGCGATCGGCCAGGAGATGGGCTCCGCCTACTGCCAGGGCCTCGCCAACGCCGCCCTAGGCGAAGCGCTGCTCGCCCTGGCCCAGCCGGCCCGCGGGCTCGCGTGCCTCCAGGAGGCGCACGCGATCTTCACGCGGCTCGGTGTGCCGGAGGCCTCCCCCGTGGCGGACCTCATTTCCCGTCAGCACACCGAGCCCTTCTCTTCTCCCCCCGCGCCCTAAGGCCTCCGCCCCCCAGCGGAGCACCTCCCCCGATGCGCGTTGGCGCTCCCGCAGCCCCCCGGCTGCGGGAGCGCCCTCAACGCTTCCCCGGCGCTGGACTCCACTCTGCACCCCACCGATTGACGTTCGATAAACGTCCGATTGTCAGCCTGCGGACTGGCGAAACCGCAGGTCAGCGCCGTCACCCCGGCGCTCCGTCCGGCGTGCGGGGCTCGGCGCACCACCCACGCCCGCACCGTCGTGCTTCCGAGAACCTAGTCCACATCGGCCCAAGCATGACGAGTTGGCCGGAAACGGACCCCATGGCGCAGAGATCACGCATATTCTCAGATGCCAGTACGCACACGAGTGTCCGCTGGCAACGTGTCGGGGTGCAGTGCGTCTGTGTGATGCGGGGAGCGTGACGTACCGCCACCGGCAGCGGCCCGCGAGGCTGCGGAGGAGCCGACCGGAGGCCACGGGTGGAAAGGTGCCTCTCAACGTGACGACCGGACAGATATCCGACTCGTTCCCGGTCGGCGAGGAAGCCGACGACGACGAACCCGGCGTACGGCGGCGCCGTGCGGCGCGGGCCCTCCAGGCGGTCGCCTTCGACACCATCGGCGCCGGGTACGGCGAGGCCTTCCCGGCCAAGGACGGGCAGCTGGAGTGCGGGAAACTGCTGCTCACGGCGCTCGAACCCGGGGCCCGGGTGCTGGACGTGGGCTGCGGCACCGGCGAGCCGACCGTCCGCCAGCTGACCGCCGGCGGGCTGCGGGTGACCGGGGTGGACCTCTCGGACGTGATGCTCGCGCTGGCCCGTCAGGCGAACCACCCCGGCCCGTGCCCACCCGATTTCCATCGGATCGACCTGTACGATCTGGCCACCGAGCGCGCCGACCGGGTCTGGGGCGTCCCCGGGCTCGGCCCGGAGGGCCACGGCACCTTCGCCGCCGTCACCGCGTTCTTCTCCCTGATCCTGCTGCCGCAGGACGAGATCCCGACCGTGCTCGGGCGGTTGCGCGAACTCCTGCGACCGGGCGGACTGCTGGCGCTCGGTATGGTCGAGGCGGACCTGGATCACGTTCCGCTTCCGTTCCTTGGCAGAGAGCTGCGGATCAGTGGGTATCTGCGGGAGGATCTGGAACGGGTTCTGGTCGCGGCCGGTTTCGCCGTCGAGGAGTGCTCGGGGCATCCGTACGCGCCGGCCAGTACCACGCTGCCGCCGGAGGAACAGCTGTTCCTGTGCTGTCGGCGCGTCGGCTGATCGGCCACCCGACCACCCGGCCACCGCCCGACCAGCACACCCACCGACCAGCCCACCGCCCAGCACACCCACCGACCACACCGAATCCAGGACAGGCAGCCGTGCGCGACCAGCTCAAGACCGAGGCGGAGCAGCCGCCCGCCGTCCCGGGCCAGCGCCGCCGGGTCCCGGCCCGGGCACAGGCCCCGGCGAAGCCGCCGACGGCACGGCCGGACCGCGCCGGGGCGGCGGAAGGGGTGGCCGACCGCCTCGCCTACCTCGACGCGGCGACCCGACGGATCAACAGCGCCCTCGACCTGTCCGCGACCCTGCGCAACATCGGCCGGGTGCTGGTCCCGACCCTCGCCGACGCGGCCGTCGTCCACCTGCGCGACCCGCTGCCCAACGTCGAGCGCGAGCCCGGCTTCCCTGACGAGCTGAGGATCCACCACAGCACCGGCACCCGGATCGGCCGGCGCGGCCGCAAGGGCGGCGTGGACGACCGGCACCGCTCCCGATTCGGCTCCCGCTCCACCGCCGACCCGGGCCCGACCGTCCCGGTCACCCGCGGCGGCGCGCTCGCGCACGCCCTGCTGAGCCGCCGCCCCGCCGAGGCGGCCGTCCTGGGCACGCCCGCGGCCGAGCGCGCCGAGACGCTGCTGCGGGAGCTGTACGGCCCCCGCGGGCTGGCCCGGCTGGCCGCCGGCACCTCCGTCCTCGCTCTGCCGCTGCGCGGCCGCAAGGCCGTCCTCGGACTGCTGGTGCTGATCCGGCGACCCCCTGAACGCACCGGCCGCCCGGCCTTCGACCCGGCCGACACCGCGACCGCCGCGCACCTGGCCACCCAGGCCGGGCTGGCGGTGGACACCGCGCTGCGGTACGCCCGCGAGTGGGAGATAGCCAACGAGCTCCAGCGCAGCATGCTGCCGTTGCGGCTGCCACAGCCGCACGGCGTCCGGCTCGCCCAGCGCTACCTGCCCGGTGAGCGCGGCGCGCAGGTCGGCGGTGACTGGTACGACGCGGTGCCGCTGCCCGGAAACCGGGTCGCCCTGATCGTCGGCGACGTGATGGGCCACTCGCTCACCTCGGCCGCCATCATGGGCCAACTGCGCACCAGCGCGCAGACCTTGGCCGCTCTCGACCTGCCGCCGCACGAGGTGCTCTACCACCTGGACGAGCAGGCCCAGCGGCTCGGCCGCGAACAGCACCTGGCCACCTGCGTGTACGCGGTGTACGACCCGATCGCCAACCGGGTGGTGCTGGCCAACGCCGGGCACGTCCCACCGGTGCTGGTCCGCCCGGACGGCACGGCCGAGTTGGTGGAGCTGGACTCCGGGGCGCCGATCGGGGTCGGCGGGGTGGACTTCAACTCCGTCGAACTGCCCGCGCCGCCCGGTTCGGCGCTGCTGCTGTTCACCGACGGCCTGGTGGAGACCCGCAGCCGTCCGATCAGCGACGGCCTGGAGGTGCTCCGCGCCAGGATCGCCGCCGCCCGCTGGCAGTCCCCCGAGCAGCTGTGCCAGGAGGCGCTGCGGATCCTGCCGCCCGGGGACCGCGGTGACGACATCGCCCTGCTCGGCGCCTGCTTCGACGGCATCCCGGCCGGGGACGTCGCGCACTGGTACCTGCAGCCGCGCAACGAGACGCCGGGCCGGGCGCGCCGGCTGGCCGCGCACACCCTGCGCCGCTGGGGGCTGGACGAGCTGAGCGAGGCGACCGAGCTGATGGTCAGCGAGCTGGTGACCAACGCCGTCCAGCACGCGACCCGGCCGGTCACCCTGAGCCTGGTGCGCACCACCCGGCTGCGCTGCGAGGTCGGCGACGACAGCCCGCTGCTGCCGCGGCCGCGCCGTACCGGCCCGGAGGACGAACGCGGGCGCGGGCTGCAGATAGTGGCCCGGTGCGCGGACCGCTGGGGCGCCACCCGGCTGGGCACCGGCAAGGTGGTCTGGTTCGAACAGCGGCTGCCCACGCAGATGTGACGACGCCCGGCGGGAACACATCCCACCGGGCGCGTCGAAGGGGCCGTCACACCCCGACGGGCTCCTTCACCGGCTTCTCCTCCAGCCGGGCGATCAGCTGTTCGCCCTCCATGTCGACCTTCGGCACGACCTTCTCCAGCCGCCTCGGGAACCACCAGGCCGCCTTGCCGAACAGCGCCATCGCGGCCGGTACCAGCGCCATCCGCACCACGAAGGCGTCCACCAGCACGCCCACCGCGAGGGCGAAGCCGATCGGCTGGACGATCGGGTCGTGGCCGAAGACGAAGGCCCCGAACACCGAGATCATGATCAGCGCGGCCGCGGTCACCACCCGGGCGCCGCCCTTCACCCCGCCGACGACCGCCTCGCGCGGCTCCTTGCCGTGGACGTACTGCTCCTTCATCCCGGAGACCAGGAACAGCTCGTAGTCCATCGCCAGCCCGAACAGCACGCCGATCAGCAGGATCGGCACGAAGCTGACCACCGGGCCGACCTTGGGCACGTCGATCAGGCCGTCCAGCCAGCCCCACTGGTAGACCGCGACCACCGCGCCGAGCGAGGCCACGATGCTGAGCAGGAAGCCGAGCACCGCCTTGAGCGGCACCAGCACCGAGCGGAAGGCCAGCGCCAGCAGCAGCAGGGCGATGCCGACGATCACCGCGACGAACGGCGGCAGGGCCTGGCCGAGCTTGGTGGAGACGTCGATGTTGGCGGCCGTGGTGCCGGTGACGGCGATGCTCGCGCCGGTCGCGGACTTGAGCTCGGCGCGCTGGTCGCGGATCTCGTTGACCAGCGCCTTGGTGTCCGCGTGGTCCGGGCCGGTCTGCGGGATGACGGGCACCAGGGCGGTCCGACTGGCCTGGTCGACGGTCGGCGGCAGCAGCGTCCTGACGCCCTTCAGGGTCTGCAGCTTCCCGGCCACGGCCTGCACCGCCTGCTCGGGCCGGGGCGCGTCATGGGCGTCCACGACGACCACCAGCGGCGCGTTGAAGCCCGGGCCGAAGCTCTCGCCGACCAGGTCGTACGCCTTGCGGGCGTCCGTCCCGGCGGCCTGCGATCCGCCGCCCGGCAGGCCGAGCTCAAGGCTCGCGGCGGGCACCGTGAGGGCGCCCAGCCCGGCCAGGCCGACCAGCAGCACGGCCAGTGGGCGGCGGACCACGAAGCGGGCCCAGCGCTCGCCCACGGTGGTCCGGCCGTGCGTGGTCAGCGCCCGCTTCCAGACCGGCAGCCGGTCGATCGCGCGGCCGGCGAAGCCGAGCACCGCGGGCAGCAGGGTGATCGCGACCAGGACGGCGACCACGACGGCGCCGGAGGCGGCCAGCCCCATCACGGTGAGGAACGGGACGCCGGCCACGGCCAGCCCGGCGAGCGCGACCACGACGGTCAGGCCGGCGAAGACCACCGCGCTGCCGGCGGTCGCGGTGGCCCGGGCGGCGGCCTCCTCGGGCTCCAGGCCCTCGTCCAGGTTGCGGCGGTGCCGGAAGAGGATGAACAGCGCGTAGTCGATGCCGACCGCGAGGCCGACCATCAGCGCCAGCACCGGCGCGGTGGTGATGATCTCGAACGAGCCGGTGAGCGCCAGCAGGGCGCCCAGGGCCACGCCGACGCCGATCAGGGCGGTCAGCAGCGGGAGCCCGGCGGCGACCAGGGTGCCCAGGGTGACCACCAGCACCACCCCGGCCACCACCAGGCCGATCGACTCGGTGCCGCCCTCGATCTGGGCGAACCGGTTGTACGCGTCGCCGCCGAAGGCGACGTCCAGCCCGGCCGCGCGGGCCGGTTCGGCGGCGGCCTTCACGGCCTCGCGCTGCTGGTCGGTGACCTCGGCGAGCTTGTGGTCGAAGGAGACCAGCGCGATCGCGACCTTCCCGTCCGGGGAGACGGCGCCGGTGGCGTACGGGTCGGGCACCGCGGCCACGCCGGGGACGTGGGCGATCCGGTCGACGGCCTCGCCGACCGCCTTGCCCGCCCCGGGCGCCTTGATGCCGCCGGAGTCCTTGGCGGCGAAGACGATCTGCGCGGAGCCGTGGCCCTGCGCCGGGAAGGTGCCCTTGATCTTGTCCAGGGTGCTCTGGGCCTCGGTGCCGGGGACCTTGAACTCGTCGCTGGTCTTGCCGGCGAAGGCCCCCGCGGCGCCGCCGATCGCGATCAGCAGGGCGATCCAGACGGCCAGCACGGCCCGCCTTCTCCGGAAGCAGTAGCGGCCCAGCCGATACAGGTACGTGGCCATGGGTTCCCTCGGTCGGATCGTCGGACAGGCGGCTGCCTGAGCGGACCCGTCTCACGGTAGACCCAAGTTTGTCAGGTGACAAAGTTGGGCGACAAAATCATCCGACACGGTTGCCCGACCATGGCGCTACCCTGGCTGAATGGCTCATGTCCCCGCCTCCGAACGCCGACCACAACTGGTCCGGGCCGCGATCGACCTGATGACCCGGGAAGGGGTCGCCGCCGGCAGCACCCGCGCGATCGCGGCCGAGCTGGGCGTGGCACAGGCGACGGTGCACTACACCTTCGGCACCAAGAAGGACCTCTACCGGTCCGTCGTCGAGGAGGTGGCCTCCCAGTTCATCGACCAGGTGCGCGCCGCGTCCCCGGGCGACGGCCCGTTCGGCGAGCAGGTCCGCACCCTGGTGCACGCGCTCTGGGCCGCCGCCACCGGCGAGGAGGGGCGCTGCGTGCTGCTGAGCGAGTTCTCGGCGCTGGCGATGCGCGATCCCGACGTACGGGAGATCATGCTCGGACTGGACCGCGCGATCGAGGGCACCGCCACCGAGATGCTCGCCGCCCTCGCGGCCGCCCACCGACTGACCCTGGCCGTGCCCGCCCGCGAGATCGCCGTCCACTTCCTCAGCGGCTTCGACGGCCTGACGGCCCGCCACCTCACCGGGCACTCCCCCGGCGAGCCCGCCGACCCGGACACCCTGCGGGCGCTGGACCTGCTGGTGGCCACGACGGTCGGGCTCTGCCTGGGCACCCCCGCCGCGGTCGGCCGGGGCGCCTGAAGCCGCCTGCCGAGGACGGGCCCTCAGGGCCCGCCCGGCGGGAGTCGTCAGACAGGCCTCAGGAGACGATCCGGACCGGCAGTTCGGCCAGCACCTCGCGCAGCGCGGCCGCGAAGCGCTCGTACTCCGCGCTGCGGGCCGAGCCCGGGCGGGTGGCCAGCCCGATCCGGCGGCCGGGTGCCGGATCGGCGAAGCGGACGGCGGCCAGCCGGTCGGCGCGGCCGGCCTCGACGTCCAGCGCGGTGGCGGGCAGCAGGGTCACTCCGAGACCCCCGGCGACCAACTGGACCAGGGTGGACAGCCCGGCCGCGCGGGTGGTGGAGCCGGCCTGGTCGGCGCCGACCTCGCGGCAGATGTCCAGCGCCTGGTCACGCAGGCAGTGCCCCTCCTCCAGCAGCAGCACGTCCAGGTCGAGCAGCACGTCGCGCGGGACGTCGATCCGCCCGGCGAGCGGATGCCCGGGCGGGGTGACCAGGACGAAGTCCTCGTCGAACAGCGGGATGTCCCGGGTCGGCGAGGTCCCGCCGGCCGGCAGCGCGAGCAGCAGCACGTCCAGGCGCCCGGCGGCCAGACCCTCCAGCAGCGAGGGGGTGCGCTCCTCGTGGACGTGCAGCTCCAACTCCGGGAACCGGTCGCGGACCAGCTTCAGCACCAGGGGCAGGAGATACGGCGCGACGGTCGGGATCACGCCCAGGTGCAGCGGCCCGGTGAACGGCCGGCGGGCGGCCTCGACCTCCTCGGTCAGCGCCTGCAGCGAGGCCAGCACCCGACGGGCGTGCTGGTGCACCCGCTCCCCCAGCGGCGTGACGATCACCTTGCGCGTCGTACGCTCGACCAGCTGGGCGCCCAGCGACTCCTCCAGTGCCGCGACCGCCCCGGACAGCGCCGGCTGGCTGGTCCCGGTCGCGGCGGCGGCCTCCCGGAAGTGTCGGTGCTCGGCCACCGCGACGAAGGCCCTGAGCTGGGCGACCGTCGGCGTCCGGGGGCTGCGGGCCGTGGCGCTCGCCACAGTCGGATCGGCCTTGGCGGAGGCGGACCTGCGGGCGGCGGGCCGGGATACGGGCGGTTCAGTACTGATAGCAATCTCCGATCAGACACATCCAGTGTAGCTATTTCCCTGATCAGTCCACGATGTGGAATCGTGGGTCGTGTCCGGAATCCGGACAAAGCTCCCCACAGTCTCACTTCAGGAGAAGCGAACGTGCTCACGATCGGTGACAAGTTCCCCGAGTTCGACCTCAAGGCCTGTGTCGACCTCGACGCCGCGAACGCCTTCGCCGACATCAACCACAAGTCCTACGAGGGCAAGTGGAAGATCGTCTTCTTCTGGCCGATGGACTTCACCTTCGTCTGCCCCACCGAGATCGCCGCGTTCGGCAAGCTGAACGACGAGTTCGCCGACCGCGACGCCCAGATCCTCGGCGTCTCCGGCGACTCCGAGTTCGTGCACCACGCCTGGCGCAAGGACCACAAGGACCTGCGCGACCTGCCCTTCCCGATGCTGGCCGACGTCAAGCACGACCTGATGCGTGCCTGCGGCGTCGAGGGCGAGGACGGCACCGCCCAGCGCGCCGTGTTCATCGTCGACCCGAACAACGAGATCCAGTTCGTCATGGTGACCGCCGGCTCCGTCGGCCGTAACCCCAAGGAGGTCCTGCGGGTGCTGGACGCCCTGCAGACCGACGAGCTGTGCCCGTGCAACTGGAACAAGGGCGAGGACACCCTCGACGCCCAGGCCCTCCTGGCGGGCTGACCCATGGCCCTCGACGACCTGAAGGCCGCCCTCCCGGACTACGCCAAGGACCTCAAGCTCAACCTGGGCTCGGTCATCGGCAACTCCGACCTCCCGGCCCAGCAGCTCTGGGGCACCGTGCTCTCCTGCGCGATGGCCACCCGCAGCCCCGGCCTGCTGCGCGAGCTGGAGCCCGAGGCCAAGGCCAACCTCTCCCCGGAGGCGTACACCGCCGCCAAGGGCGCGGCCGCGATCATGGGGATGAACAACGTCTACTACCGGACGCTGCATCTGCTCTCCGACAAGGAGTACAGCACGATGCGCGCCGGCCTGCGGATGAACATCATCGGCACCCCCGGCGTCGAGAAGATCGACTTCGAGCTCTGGTGCTTCGCGGTCTCCGCCATCAACGGCTGCGGCCAGTGCCTCGACTCGCACGAGGCCGTCCTGCGCAAGGCCGGCGTCGAGCGCGAGGTCATCCAGGCCTCGATGAAGATCGCCGCCGTCCTGCAGGCCGTGGCCGGCGTCCTCGACTCCGAGGCCGCCCTCGCCGCCGTCAACTCCTGACGCACCCGGCACGACGCCGACGGGCCCCTCCTCCCCAGGAGGGGCCCGTCGGCGTTTCCGCGCCCTGGGCCCTCTCAACTCCGGTACAGTGCTGGGCGATCCGTGCACGACATTCGGTCCGAGGGGGGCCTGCGGTGTCCGACCACCCTTCGCATTGCGGCGGCTTCCAGATCGACGCCGACGCGCTCCACGAGGCAGCCGGAACGGCGAGCACGACCGCAGCCCGGATCCCCGGCCAGACCAAGGCCGTCCTCGACTCGTCCCACCAGGCCGTCACCGCTCTGTCGGGCCTCCGGTGCGCCGCCGCGCTCGACACCTGCAGCGACGCCTGGCACATGCTCCTGGACGACCTCCGCACCACGATGAGCCGACACGGCCGGCACCTCGAAGAGGCCGCCCACCGGTACCGGGCCGCCGACCACCAGGTCGCCACCCGGTTCGGCCCGACGGCGGAGCAACAGCAGAACTTCGTCCGGCACTTCGGCTAGGGGCCGACGACCGTGGATCTCGCGACGCTGCGCGACACCGACTTCGCCGCCCTCCACGCCGCCGCCGACGCGTACGACAAACTGCACGGCGCCTTCGGACAACACCTGGAGAGCTGGCACAGCGGGGTCGACCAGCGGCTCGCCGCCTCCGGCTGGACCGGACCGGCGGCCGACGCGGCCACACCCTCCTTACGGCTCACCACCGGCGAGTTGAGGGCCGCCCATTCCGAGGTCGGCCAGATCGGCAAGGTCCTCCGGACCGGCGCGGACGCCCTGGTCCTCGTCCAGTCCGCCCTGCGCAAGGCCCTGGAGGACGTGAGGACCGCCGGCATGTCGGTCAACGAGCACGGCGCCGTCATCTGGGGGCCCGCCCCCTACGCCGACCAGCACGACCCCGAGTACCGGAAGAGCCGCGAGCGGACCGCCACGGCACTCGCCGCCCGCATCCGCGCCGCCCTCACCGAGGCCGGCACCATCGACCAGGCCGTCGCCGCCCGGCTCCAGCACTACACCACCCGCGCCCACGACGGCACCGGCCTCGACCCGGACGCGGCCGTCCAGGACCAGCTCGACCCGAACCTCGCCGTACGAACCCTGCTCCGCGTCGCCGTGCCGCGGGACGGCGCCCCACCGACCGAGGTGAACGCCTGGTGGAACGGACTCCCCGCCGACGAACAACAACGGCTGATCAAGGACCACCCGGACCTCGTCGGCAACCGCGACGGCATCCCCGCCCTCGCCCGGAACCAGGCCAACCGGGCCCTCCTGTCGCAGCTCCTCGCCACGTACGAGGGCCACCCACCGCCGCTCTCCGACATGGACGAGCTCAGACTCGCGGGCTTCCGCAAGATCAACGAGCGGTTGGAGAACGCTGCGGGACAGGACCCGCCGGTCCTCCTGCTCGGCATCGGCGAGGAGGGCCAGGGCCGCGCCATCCTCTCCTTCGGCAACCCCGACACCGCCCGGAACGTCACTTCCCTCGTCGGCGGCATGGGCACCGAACTCCAACGCGTCGGCGGCGGCGACGCCGACCGGGCCAAGGCGGTGTACGACTCGGCCGGGCGCGCCGACCCCGCCCGCAGCACGGCGTCGATCGCGTGGCTGGGCTACGACGCGCCGCTCTCCCCTCAGCGGACCCTCGACTTCAGCCGCGCCCGGAGCGGAGTCGACGCCTACCGCACCTTCCTCGAAGGGCAGCGCGTCACGCACCAGGGACCTCCGGCCCACGTCACGGCACAGGGACACAGCTTCGGCTCACTCCTGGTCGGCCTCGCCGCGAGGAAGCCGGCCGGGCTGGCGGCCGACGACATCATCCTGGTCGGCAGCCCCGGCACCGACGCCTTCCACGCCTCCGAGTTCTCGGTGGGGGCCGCCCACACCTACGTCGGCGCCGCCGGCTGGGACTACGTCTCGCACGCCGGCTGGTACACCCGGGACCCGGCGAGCGCCGACTTCGGCGCCCAGCGCTTCGCCGTGGACGTCGGGTCGGCCGACGGCACCGCACACTCGTCCTACTGGGACGACGGCCCCCATGACGACCACACCTCGATCGACAACATCGGAGAGATCGTCAGCGGTCACGGCGACCGGATCACGAAGGTGGCCGGCCGCCGTGACTGACCACACGCCGGAACCCCGCCCGCCCCGGACGAGGCACCCCCAGCTCCGGCGGCCACACCCGGCACGGTGGCCACGTCCGACCCCGTCCTAGTCCACTGCCGGGGCCGGTTCCGCCGCCTGGGTCGGTTGCGCCGGTTGGGCCGCCGCCTTGTGCTCGGCGGCTTCGCGGGCGGCTTCGAGGGCGGTGAAGACGGCCTGGCCGGCCTCGTTGCGGCGGCGCAGGTGGGTGATGACGGTGTTGGTGACGGCGATCAGCGGGACGGCGACCACCGCGCCGCCGATGCCGCCGATGATCCCGCCGGCCGCGACGCCGAGGACCACGCCGAGCGGGTGGACCCGGACGGCGCGGCCGAGGATCAGCGGCTGGAGGATGTGGCTCTCGACCTGCATCACCACGATCAGGATCACCAGCACCATCAGCGCCGTCCACGGCCCCTGGGTGACCAGGGCGATCAGGACCGCGACGGTGCCGGTGACCAGGGCGCCGACCAGCGGGACGAAGGCGCCCAGGAAGATGATCACGGCGAGCGGCACGGCCAGCGGCACGCCCAGCAGCTCGATGCCGGTGCCGATGCAGACCGCGTCGATGAAGGCCACGCAGACCGTGCCGCGCACGTAAGCGGTGAGGGTGATCCAGGCCTTGGGGCCGGCGCCGGCCATCGCGAAGCGGGAGTGCCGGGGCAGGCCGCGCAGGGCCCAGTTCCAGATCTTCGCCCCGTCGTAGAGGAAGAAGAAGGTGGTGAAGAAGGTCATCATCAGCGCGGTCAGCACCTCGACGGCGATCTGCGCGCCGGTGATCGAGGCCGAGGTGAGCTGGTCGGTGTTGGTGGTGATCGCCTTGGTGATCTGATCGGCGAAGCTGGTGATCTGCTGGTCGGTCAGGTGCAGCGGTCCGGTGACCAGCCAGTCCTTCAGCTGGTTGACGCCGGTCTTCACCTGGGTGGTGACGTCGGACAGATTGGTGGTCACCTGCCACACCACGAACCAGCCGACCAGCCCGATCCCGGCCAGGCCGCTCAGGAACACCCCGCCCGCCGCGAGCGAGCGCGGCACCCCGTGCCGGCGCAGCCAGGAGACGGAGGGTTCCAGCAGCGCGGAGATCAGCAGCGAGGCCAGCACCGAGAAGGCCACCAGCCGCAGCATGTCGACGACGTAGAAGACGACGTACAGCGCGGCGCCGAGCAGCAGCAGCCGCCAGGTCGATTCGGCGGCCACCCGCAGTCCCCAGGGCACCGCCTCGGCGGGGGTGGCGGGCCGGCCCGGGTGGTACTCCCGCACGAGCCCAACGTTCGTGGCCGGGGCGGCCGGGGCCGCCGGGGCCGTAACCGTAGCCGTAGCCGTCGTCACGGCCATCGCCGCTGCGGCGGGCTCGACGGCTTCGGCTGCCGAGTCGACGCGCGGCACCGGGACGGGCCCGGGCGCCTCGGTGAGGGCCGGGACGGCGGGAGGCTCGTGCGGGTCGACCGCCATCGCGGCGCGTCGGCGCCGTTCGATCACGGCGGCCGCGCTCGCCACCACGGCCATGCCCTTGGCCACGGCCTTGAAGGCCTTTCCGCCCCGCGCCATCCTCGCTACCCACCGCTTCCCCGCTGTACCCGCCGAGCCGGCGGTACGCCGTGGGTCCTGCCACGGCCGTCAGGGATGACGCTACCCGGCGGGGGCCGGACGAGTCCGCCCACCGGTGGGTTCGATTCGATCGCCTCATTCCACAAACTCGGACAAATCACCGGATTGCAGATGGTTTCGTCCACACGCCGTTGGGGAGGAGTTCGAACGAGACCTCAGGGTCATCCCCCTCAAGCCAACCGCCGGCGGACCGGCCGGTACGGGAAGCAACCAGGACCCCTTCCCGCGCCCCAACGTCCGCACCCAGGACCGCACCGCCCGCGGGCGCACTGGTCAGCGCAGCCCGGGCGGCGCGGCCCGCCCCTTCTCGGCCGGTGCAGGCCGATGGAGGGAGTCCGCCCGGTCGGAGCACGCCACCGGCGGGAGAACGCGACGGCCCCCGGCCGCTCGTCGAACGGGACGAGCGGCCGGGGGCCGTGCGGAGTGCGCCGCCCGAGGGCGACGGCCACCTTCGGAGCGAGGGGCGGCCTAGTACCAGCTGTGCGCCTGCCAGAACGACCAGGCACCACACGGGCTGCCGTAGCGGTCGTTCATGTAGCCCAGGCCCCACTTGATCTGGGTGGCCGGGTTGGTGCGCCAGTCGGCACCGGCCGAGGCCATCTTGGAGCCGGGCAGCGCCTGGACCAGGCCGTAAGCGCCGGAGCCGCTGTTGGTCGCGGTGTAGTCCCAGCCGCTCTCGCGCTTCACGATGTTGCTGAAGCACTGGAACTGGGTGTCGTTGCCGACGATCTGCCGGGCCATGTCCTGGACGGAGCCGGGAGTGACCGAGACGGGGGGCGTGCTGCTGTCCACCGCGGTCATCGCCGAACGCGCCTTGGAGCGGTTGGCGGCGGCGGCGTCGGCGGCGCGCTGGTCGGCGGCAGCCTTGGCGGCCTTGTCCGCGTCGGCCTTGGCCTGGGCGTCGGCCTTCGCCTGGGCGTCCGCGGCGGCCTTCTGGCGCGCGGCCTCGTCGGCGGCCTTCTGCTCGGCGGCGGCCTTGGCGGCAGCGTCGGCGGAGGCCTGCTGGGCGGATGCCTGCTGGCTGATGTTGTCACTGATGCTCTGCGCCTGGGCGCCAGAGGGGACTTCGGCAAGCAGGGTCGCGCCGGCGACGTCGACCGTCTGCGTCGTCTTGCCCTCGCTGCCCGAGGCCATGCCCACGACGGCACCGACAGCGGTGACGGCGGTGGCGGAGGCCACAGCAACTCCCCGGACCGAGATCCGAGTCACATGGATTCCTTCCAGCATCGCCCATGCGTGACCGTACGGGCGCAACATGCCCCTTGGCGCGGACCTCCGTTGGATGCTCTGGTCACGGGAGGTGCTGGCCCGGCGTCCGGCCGAGGTGAGGCGACCGGGCGTTGGAATCGGGCGGCGTACGGCTCGTCGGTCTTCAATTGTGCGCCCACCGACCGAAGTTGGTGGACCTTCCGGGGCCTGACTTCCGGGGTCCGGAAGCCCTGCCGCGCCGTACGCGGGGCCTGACAGAACCCTCACCATGCCGCACCGGGCACTGTCGACGCAATTCCCATCCGCGTGGCGCATGTCACATTCATCGCATGGGAGTTCCCCGGACAGAAAGCACTCGATGTGATGAAACGGGCGGGGCCCGCTCCGTCAGGAACGGGCCCCGCATCACGAGTTGACCTTATTGTCCAACTATGTCCCGATCAGGGATGACTCACGGGTGGATGTCCTCCAGCATCTCCGTGACCAGCGCCGCGATCGGCGAACGCTCCGAGCGCGTGAGCGTGATGTGGGCGAAGAGTGGATGGCCCTTCAGCTTCTCCACCACCGCCACCACACCGTCGTACCGGCCGACCCGGAGGTTGTCCCGCTGGGCCACGTCGTGGGTGAGCACCACCCGCGAGCCCTGGCCGATCCGGGACAGCACCGTCAGCAGGACGTTCCGCTCCAGCGACTGGGCCTCGTCCACGATCACGAAGGCGTCGTGCAGCGAGCGCCCCCGGATGTGGGTCAGCGGCAGGACCTCCAGCATCCCCCGGGCGATGACCTCCTCGATCACGTCCGGGGTGGTGACGGCGGAGAGGGTGTCGAAGACCGCCTGCGCCCAGGGGCCCATCTTCTCCGCCTCGGTGCCCGGCAGGTAGCCGAGCTCCTGTCCGCCGACCGCGTACAGCGGCCGGAAGACCATCACCTTGCGGTGCTGCCCCCGCTCCAGCACCGCCTCCAGCCCCGCGCACAGCGCCAGCGCCGACTTGCCGGTGCCGGCCCGGCCGCCCATCGAGACGATGCCGATGTCCGGGTCGAGCAGCAGGTCCAGCGCCACCCGCTGCTCGGCGCTGCGACCGCGCAGCCCGAACGCCTCGCGCTCGCCGCGCACCAGCCGGACCCGCCCGTCGCCGGTGACCCGGCCGAGCGCCCGGCCTCGCTCCGAGGTGAGCACCAGTCCGGTGTGGACCGGCAGTTCGGCGGCGCCCTCGACGTCCACCGCGGCGTCGTGACCGGCCGCGAACAGCGCGTCCACCTGGTCGGCCGCGACGTGCAGCTCGGACATCCCGGTCCAGCCGGAGGTGATCGCGAGCTCGGCCCGGTACTCCTCGGCGAGCAGGCCCACCGAGCTGGCCTTGATCCGCAGCGGGAGGTCCTTGGAGACGACGGTGACGTCGTAGCCCTCGGCCTGCAGGTTGCGGGCGACCGCCAGGATCCGGGTGTCGGCCTCGCCTCCGCCGGCCCGGTAGCCGACCGGCAGTATCGAGGCGTCCGAGTGGTTGAGCTCCACCCGGATCGTCCCGCCGAGTTCGCCGACCGGGATCGGCTCGTCGAGCCGCCCGTAGCGGATGCGGTAGTCGTCGAGCAGTCGCAGCGCCTGGCGGGCGAAGTAGCCCAGCTCCGGGTGGTGCCGCTTGGCCTCCAGCTCGGTGACGACCACCACCGGGAGGACGACCTCGTGCTCCTCGAAGCGGGTCATGGCGAGCGGGTCCGCCAGGAGCACGCTGGTGTCGAGAACGTACGTGCGCCGGTCTGGTGTCCGGCGGCTCTTGGAACTGACCACTAGGCCTCCAGAGCGGATGACCCTGCGTCATCCGCGGCATGCCGGCCCCCGCTGCCCCGGTGGCCTCGGGGCCGGACTGACTGGAGTATTCCCAGGCGAGGAGCGGTGCATTCGCGTCCCCGGCGAACTGACGGATCATTGCCGGTGAACGTTTGGCCTCGCGCGGACCCCGGGTAGGCAAGCCCTACGGCGGTCACTTCACCGCGCTGGGGCCCGTCTCGTGGAGCTCGGCGGACCCGGCGAGGATCCGAGGGACAGGCCTTACAGCCCCAGCCGCCGGTGCCGCTGCTCGAACGCGCGCAGGGCGCGCAGGAAGTCGACCTTACGGAAGGCCGGCCAGTAGGCCTCGCAGAAGTAGAACTCGCTGTGGGCGCTCTGCCAGAGCAGGAAACCGGACAGGCGCTGCTCGCCCGAGGTGCGGATGATCAGGTCCGGGTCGGGCTGGTTGCGGGTGTAGAGGTGCTCGGCGATGTGCTCGACGGTCAGGATCTCGGCCAGTTCCTCGATCGAGGTACCGCGTCCGGCGTGCTCCTGGAGCAGCGAGCGGACGGCGTCGGCGATCTCGTGCCGGCCGCCGTAGCCGACCGCGACGTTGACGGTGATGCCGTCGATCGCGGCGGTCTGCTCGGCGGCGCGCTTGAGCACGTCGGCGGTGTGCTGCGGGAGCAGGTCCAGGGCGCCGACCGGGTTGACCCGCCAGCGGCGGGCGGCGGCCAGGCCGGTGACGGCGTCCTCGATGATGCCGAGCAGCGGGACGAGTTCGTCGGCCGGGCGGTCCAGGTTGTCGGTGGAGAGCATCCACAGGGTGACGACCTTGACGTGGGTCTCGTCGCACCAGCCGAGGAACTCGCTGATCTTGTCGGCACCGCGCTGGTGGCCGTACGCGGTGGAGCCGCCGGCGGCCTTGGCCCAGCGGCGGTTGCCGTCCAGGATCACGCCGATGTGGTGCGGGGTGCGGCCGAGGTGGACCTCGACCCGGCGGCCGTAGAGCCGGTACATCCCGCCCAGCAGGGTGCGCAGCCCCGGCGTCCGTTCGGCGACATCGCGCAGACCCATGTTTCCCGGCCCCTCCGTGCTCGTTCAGCTGGTGCGTCACCGCACCGGCGCAGCCTACTCCCGCGCGCTGGCGCGCGGGAAAGCCCCAGGTAGCGGTCTGGTCACGGTCCTGTACGAAGTCTGTCGCGGCGGGCGCGTCCCCGGGCTCCGCCGGGCCCGACCCGGCGCGGACACGGAACGGTCTCCGAATCCTTAAAGAATCCGTAAGCCGACGGTCCGGTGCTTGACGACCGGCAATGGTCTAGTCCAGCTTGTGACCCGGGACGACAGCGAACTCCCGCGTCCCGCAAGGCTCACACCGGACCTCCCCTCCCCCACACGCGGCCGCCGCGCCCCCCACCGCGGCGGCCGCTCCTCCCCCAGGAGCGTCACCCCATGGCCCGTACGCCGAACCAGCCTGCCCACAAGCGCCGGCGCCGCCCCCTCCCGGCCGTCGCGGCCGGTGCCACCGCCCTCGCCCTGGCCGGCGGGGGGCTCGCCCTCTTCGCCGGGGGCGCCGGCGCGGCGGTCGGCAACCTCGTCACCAACGGCGGCTTCGAGAGCGGGCTCGGCGGCTGGTCCTGCGCCGGCGCCGCGACCGCCGTGTCCTCGCCGGTCCACTCCGGAACCGGCGCGCTGCAGGCCACCCCGGGCGCGGGCGACACGGCCGAGTGCACCCAGACCATCAGCGTGCTGCCCAACACCAGCTACACGCTGAGCGCCTGGGTTCAGGGCCCGTACGTCTACCTCGGCGCGCGCGGCACCGGCGGCACCGACCCGTCCACCTGGTCGAACCAGAACAGCTGGAACCAGCTGTCCACCACCTTCACCACCGGGGCGAACGCCACCAGCGTCACGGTCTACCTGCACGGCTGGTACGGACAGGGCGCCTACCTCGCGGACGACGTCGCGCTGGTCGGCCCGGGCGGCACCTCCACCCCGTCGCCCACGGCCACCCCCACCCGGACGCCGACCCCGACCCCGACGGCGACTCCGACCGCGACGCCGACCCCCACGGCCACCCCGACCCCCACCGCCACGCCGACCAACCCGCCGACCACCGGCCTGCCCGCCCACGTGGTCACCGGCTACTGGCAGAACTTCGACAACGGCTCGACCCCGCAGCGGCTGAGCGACGTACAGAACGCGTACGACATCATCGCGGTCTCCTTCGCCGACGCCGTGCCGACCCAGACCGGCGCGATCAGCTTCACCCTGGACCCGGGCCTGTCCAAGGCGCTCGGCGGCTACACCGACGCCCAGTTCCGCGCCGACATCAAGGCCAAGCAGGCGGCGGGCAAGAAGGTCGTCCTCTCCATCGGCGGCCAGAACGGCGCGATCACCGTCGGCGACGCCACCGCCGGGGCCGGCTTCGCCAACAGCGCGTACGCGATCATCAAGGACTACGGCTTCGACGGCATCGACGTCGACCTGGAGAACGGCGTCCAGGCCGGCCCGCTCGGCGACGCGCTGCACGCCCTGCAGGCCAAGGTCGGCCCCGGCTTCGTGCTGACCATGGCCCCCGAGACCATCGGGATGTACAGCACCTCCGGCGCCTACTTCCAGCTGGCGCTGAACACCAAGGACATCCTGACCGTCGTCAACACCCAGTTCTACAACTCGGGCGGCATGAACGGCTGCGACGGCAAGGTCTACAACCAGGGCACGATCGACTTCATCACCTCGCAGGTCTGCACCCACATCCAGGGCGGTCTGCGGCCCGACCAGGTCGGCATCGGCGTCCCCGCCTCCGGCAAGGCGGCCGGCGGCGGCTACGTCGACCCGTCGGTGGTGAACAACGCGCTCAACTGCCTGGCCACCGGCAACAACTGCGGCAGCTTCGTGCCGCCGGCCAAGTGGCCCACCATCCGGGGCGCGATGACCTGGTCCACCAACTGGGACGCCGACAACGGGAACGCCTTCTCCAACGCGGTCGGCCCGTTCGTCCACAGGATGCCGTGAGTGGATCCCGGATCCAACTCCCCTCGGCGCGCCGCTCCTTGAGGGTGGGGCTCGCGCGCCGACGGCGGGGCCCGTCGTGCCGACTCCGGTACGGCGGGCCCTCTCCGCACTACCGGGCCAGTACCGCCGTGAGCGCGCCGAGCAGCAGGAACGGGCCCACCGGGACGTCGAGCCCGCGCCACGGGCGCCGACGGATCAGCAGGGCTGCGACCCACAGGGTGGCCCAGAGTCCGGCGAGCACCACCGCGGCGACCAGCCCGCCGATCGCGACCCACCAGCCGTACCACCCGAGCAGCCCGCCCAGGGCGAGCCCGAGCGGGGAGTCGCCGGGGCCCAACGCGCCGATCTGGACGGCTACTTCGAGCAACGCCCCGACCGTCAGCGCGACCAGCAGGCAGCGCAGCAGCACCCCCGGGCGCCCCTCGGCCAGCGCCGCCGCCGTCAGCAGCACGGCCACTCCGGCCAGCAGCGCGAGGTTCAGCCGGTGCGGCAGCCGGTGCACCCGCCCGTCCACGAAACCGAGCGCCACGCCGAGCGCGCCCGCCCAGCCCAGGGCCATCGCCTGCGGCCCGTCCGCCGCGTACGCCACCGCGACCGCGACCGCCACCGTGACCGCCTCCACCACTCCGGCACCGGCGCCCAGCCGCCCCCGGCAGCCCGGGCAGCGCCCGGTCGGCGGCAGCAGCCGCACCACTCGCCCGCACACCGGGCAGGCCCCGCACCAGGGCTCACCCTCCGGCACGGCGAAGTAGGCGATCAGCCCGCGCAGCGGCGGGGCCGCCAGGAGACCGACCAGCACCGCCGCGACCACGACCGGCACCACCGGCACACCCCCTCCTCGATCCGACGCACCGACCACATCCTGCCCCGCCCGGGGTGTGCCGTCCGTCTCGTTCCGAACAGGATCGCGCCCGCGTTCCTCGCATACGGGAGTATTCCGGACATTCGGCCACCGGTTTGGAAGGCGACCGGACACCCCCGCCTGTCGATCCAAGGGGGGCGCTCCGAACGCCTTCACCCGTCCCCGGGATACCCGGTACGGAGCCCCGGCGTACCCCTAAAGTAAGCAGGCATGCAGGTCATCCAGTCCACGAAGCTCGCCAATGTCTGCTACGACATCCGCGGCCCGGTGCTCGACGAGGCGATGCGGCTGGAGGAGCAGGGCCACCGCATCCTCAAGCTCAACACCGGCAACCCCGCCACCTTCGGCTTCGAGGCGCCCCCGGAGATCCTCCAGGACATCCTGCGCAACCTCTCCAACGCGCACGGGTACGGCGACTCCAAGGGCCTGCTCTCGGCCCGCCGCGCGGTGGTCATGCACTACGAGGACCGCGGCCTGCACGGGCTCTCGGTGGACGACGTCTTCCTCGGCAACGGCGTCTCCGAGCTGATCCAGCTGGCCATGACCGCGCTGCTGGACGACGGCGACGAGGTGCTCGTCCCGGCGCCGGACTACCCGCTGTGGACCGCCTCGGTCTCGCTGGCCGGCGGCACCGCCGTGCACTACCGCTGCGACGAGCAGGCCGAGTGGTACCCGGACCTCGCCGACATCGAGGCCAAGGTCACCGACCGGACCCGGGCCATCGTGGTGATCAACCCGAACAACCCGACCGGCGCGGTCTACCCGCGCGAGGTGCTGGAGGGCATCGTCGAGATCGCCCGCCGGCACCAGCTGGTGGTCTACGCGGACGAGATCTACGACAAGATCCTCTACGACGACGCCGAGCACGTCCCGCTGGCCACCCTGGCCCCGGACCTCTTCTGCGTCACCTTCAACGGACTGTCCAAGGCGTACCGGGTGGCGGGCTTCCGCTCCGGCTGGATGGTGCTCTCCGGCGACCGCAACCGCGCCCACAGCTACGTCGAGGGCCTGACCGTACTGGCCTCGATGCGGCTGTGCGCCAACATGCCCGCCCAGCACGCGGTGGCCGCCGCACTCGGCGGCCGGCAGTCGATCCGCGACCTGGTGCTGCCCGGCGGCCGGCTGCTGGCCTCCCGCGACGCGGCGTACGAGCTGCTGAACCAGATCCCGGGCGTCAGCTGCGTCAAGCCCAAGGGCGCGCTGTACGCCTTCCCCCGGCTGGACCCGAAGGTCTACAAGATCAAGGACGACGCCCAGATGGTGCTGGACCTGCTGCGCTCCCAGCGGATCCTGCTGGTCCAGGGCACCGGCTTCAACTGGCCCGAACCGGACCACTTCCGGCTGGTCACGCTGCCGCGGGCGGAGGAGATCACCGACGCGGTGACCAGGATCGGGGACTTCCTCAGCGGCTACACCCAGCCGTAGGTCCCACGGCCGGGGAAAACACTACGGCCGGAGTCCCGGCCCGGGCGGTCTCCTTGGTCGGGGAAAGACCGTCCGGCGGAACTCCGGCCGTCCTGTCACTCGGCGGGCGCGCGGTTCGTGCCGCGCGCCCACCTCTCGCTCGGCTGAGGCTCAGCCGAGGCGCGCGACCAGGCTCCGGTACTCGTCCCACAGCTCCTTCGGGGTGTGGTCGCCGAACAGCTCCAGGTGGGCCGGCACCAGCGCGGCCTCCTGGCGCCAGATGTCGGCGTCCACGGTGAAGAGCAGGTCGAGGTCCTCCTCGGACAGCTTCAGGTCACCCAGGTCGAAGCCGTCGACCGTCGGCAGCACGCCGATCGGGGTCTCGACGCCCTCGGCCTTGCCCTCCAGCCGCTCGACGATCCACTTGAGCACGCGGCTGTTCTCGCCGTAGCCGGGCCAGACGAACTTGCCCTCGGCGTTCTTGCGGAACCAGTTGACGTAGTAGATCTTCGGCAGCTTGGCGGCGTCCGCCTGGGCGCCGACCTTCAGCCAGTGGGCGAAGTAGTCGCCCATGTTGTAGCCGCAGAACGGCAGCATCGCGAACGGGTCGCGGCGCAGCTCGCCGACGGTGCCCTCGGCGGCGGCGGTCTTCTCGGAGGCGATGTTGGCGCCGAGGAAGACGCCGTGCTGCCAGTCGAAGGACTCGGTCACCAGCGGGACGGCGGTGGCGCGGCGGCCGCCGAACAGGATCGCCGAGATCGGCACGCCCGCCTGGTCCTCCCACTCCGGGGCGATGGTCGGGCACTGCGCGGCCGGGACGGCGAAGCGGGCGTTCGGGTGGGCGGCGGGGGTGCCGGACTCGGGGGTCCAGTCGTTGCCGCGCCAGTCGATCAGGTGCGCCGGGGGCTCCTCGGTCAGGCCCTCCCACCACACGTCGCCGTCGTCGGTGAGGGCGACGTTGGTGAAGACGGTGTTGCCCCAGAGGGTGTCGATGGCGTTGGCGTTGGTGTCCACGCCGGTGCCGGGGGCGACGCCGAAGAAGCCGGCCTCGGGGTTGATGGCGTACAGGCGGCCGTCCTCGCCGAAGCGCATCCAGGCGATGTCGTCGCCGATCGTCTCGACCTTCCAGCCCGGGATGGTCGGCTGGAGCATGGCCAGGTTGGTCTTGCCGCAGGCCGACGGGAAGGCGGCCGCGACGTACTTCGGCTCCGCCTCGCCTGCGGAGCCGGCCGGCGGGGTGAGCTTCAGGATCAGCATGTGCTCGGCCAGCCAGCCCTCGTCGCGGGCCATGGTCGAGGCGATGCGCAGCGCGTAGCACTTCTTGCCGAGCAGGGCGTTGCCGCCGTAGCCGGAGCCGAAGGACCAGATCTCCTTGGTCTCCGGGAAGTGCGAGATGTACTTGGTGCTGTTGCACGGCCACGGCACGTCCGCCTGGCCCTCGGCCAGCGGGGCGCCGACGGTGTGCACGGCCTTGACGAAGTCCCCGTCCTCGCCGAGCTGGTCGAGCACGGCCTGGCCCATGCGGGTCATCACGCGCATCGACACCGCGACGTAGGCGGAGTCGGTGATCTCGACGCCGTACGCGGCCAGCGGGGAGCCGACCGGGCCCATCGAGAAGGGCACGACGTACATCGTGCGGCCCTTCATCGCGCCGCGGAACAGGCCCTGCTCGCCCTGGAAGATCTCCCGCATCTCGGCGGGGGCCTTCCAGTGGTTGGTCGGGCCGGCGTCCTTCTCCTGCTCGGAGCAGATGAAGGTGCGGTCCTCCACGCGCGCCACGTCGGACGGGTCCGAGGCGGCGTAGTAGGAGTTGGGGCGCTTCTCCTCGTTGAGCTTCTTGAAGGTGCCCTGAGCCACCAGCAGGTCCGCGAGGCGCTGGTACTCCTCGTCGGAGCCGTCGCACCACTCGATGCGGGCCGGCTGGGTGAGCTCGGCGATCTCGCTCACCCAAGCGAGCAGCTGCTTGTGGCGGGTGGGCGCGGATGCGCTGAGAGCAGAGATCTCGTACGACACGATCGCTCCGTTTCACGCCGACTCGGCGAGGAGGCGGCGTTGCGGGGGTCTGAGGGTGCTTGCAGCGTAGCCCCGGTCTTCGGGCCTGAATGGGGCGCAGCGGCGAAATTGACGCATCTTTTACTACAGTAAGTACGATTACCGGCCAGTAGCATGCCACTCACACCCGGGCCGGAGTGCGCGGCGCCACACTCCAAATGCTCCAAAACGTCTAAGAGTGATGATCGCCACTTCATTACGCGCCAGTAACCTACGGATGCGTAGGTAACGGGTAGCATGCTGCGCATGACTGCTGCCGCGCTCGCCGAGCGCCTCCCGGAGGGCCCTGCCGAGAACAGGGAGGGCAAGCCGAAGTGGCGCGGCTGGCTGCACGCCGGGATGTTCCCCGCCACGGTCGCCGCCGGGATCGTGCTGATCTGCCTGGCCGGCTCCACGCCCGCCAAGATCGCCTGCGCGATCTACTCGGTCAGCGCCTGGATGCTGTTCGGGGTCAGCGCGGTCTACCACCGCTTCAACTGGGGCCCGCGCGGGGACGCCGTCCTCCGCCGGCTGGACCACGCGAACATCTTCCTGATCATCGCGGGCACCTACACGCCGTTCACGATCCTGCTGCTCAGGGGAAACAGCCAGCAGGTGCTGCTCTGGGCGGTCTGGGGCGGGGCGCTCGCCGGGATCGCCTTCCGGGTGTTCTGGGTCGGCGCGCCGCGCTGGCTGTACACACCGGTGTACATAGCGCTGGGCTGGGCCGCCGCGTTCTTCCTGCCGGACTTCCTGCGCACCGGCGGGGTCGCGGTCCTGGTGCTGATGATCGTCGGCGGGGTGCTCTACAGCATCGGCGGCGTGGTGTACGGGCTCAAGCGGCCCGACCCCTCACCGCGCTGGTTCGGCTTCCACGAGGTGTTCCACGCCTTCACCCTCGGAGCCTTCATCGTGCAGTACGTCGGCGTCTCACTGGTGGCGTACAGCACGGCCGGCTGAACCCGGCGCGTTCCGACGGGCGGTCGTACGGTCCACGGACCGGGCGGCCGCCCGTTCCGCCGTCCAGGGCCGCTCGTACGGGGCCCGGCCCTGCGAACGGTGCGGGTACGGCGGGTGGTCGGCGGCGTCGGACTCCGGCTGCCGGACCTGCGCGGGCTCGGCCGACCGCGGCGCGGACTCCGGCGCGAACTCCGGCGCGAACTCCGGCGCGAACTCCGGCCCGGACTCCCGGCGTGCGGCGCGGGCGGCCTTCGCGCCCCGCCCACGCGCCTCCCGCGCGTCCAGCGCCTCGCGCGCCCGGCGGCAGCGCTCGCAGTGCGCCGCGTCCGGGATGCCACGCCGCGGACGGTGTCCGGCGGGGGAGGCCTGCTGGTGCAGGGCGCGCCAGCGGCGCGCGACGTACACCATGAGCAGCAGCACCTCGGCCCCGGCGACCCCGAGGACCAGCGCAGCGCCGTTGATCAGATAGGCCGCGACCACGGCCAGCGCGGAGCCCACCACCACGGCCGCACCCCACCCCTGGGCACTTGCCTGCCTGTCGTCACTGTCGGCCACTTCGGCTTCTCCTTTCCCGGCGCCGGGCTCGTGGTCGGCTCCTGCCGCCCCACCCCTTCTCCGCTCTCGGCGTGCGTCGGCCGGCACTGACCGATTGCCACATGGTATCTACCGACAGTCACTCGGGACTGCCCCCGGGCGGCGAACGACAGATCAACGTTGCGTCAATTCCGCGTGCGGAAGCAGCACTTCCAGGACACATCACGGACCGTGCCCGTACGACTACGTGCCTACGGTGCGGAGTCATATTGACGGCTGCCATCTTTTGAGAGTTACTGTCATTTGAAAGTGACTCCCTTTCGGATGGCTCTGGAGGTCACCGTGCCCGCCGTTCCGCCCGCTTCCGCCACCACCACCGAGGTCGCCGACCCCCGCCGCCGGCTCGCCCTGGTCGCCGTCGCCCTCAGCGTCCTGGTGATCAGCTTCGACATGACGATCCTCAACGTCGCCCTGCCCACCCTGGCCTCGCAGTTACAGGCCGACACCGGGCAGCAGCAGTGGATCGTCGACGCCTACACCGTGGTGTTCGCCGCCGCGATGCTCCCGGCCGGACTGCTCGGCGACAGGTACGGCCGCCGCCGCACCCTCACCACCGGCCTCGCCCTGTTCGCGCTCGCCTCCGTCGTCGGCACGCTCGCCGACTCCCCCGGCACCCTGATCGCCGCCCGCACCGGAATGGGACTGGCCGGCGCACTCGTCATGCCGATGTCGATGGCGGTCATCCCCGGGCTCTTCCCCGCCGCCGAACAGCGCCGGGCCACCGCCGTCCTGGCCGCCTCGCTCGCCGCCGGCGCCCCGCTCGGACCGCTCATCGGCGGCTTCCTGCTGCAGCACTTCTGGTGGGGCTCGGTCTTCGCGATCAACGTCCCGCTGACCGCGATCGGCATCGTCGCCTGCGTCCTGCTGCTGCCCGAGAGCCGCAACCCCGCCGCACCCCGGATGGACCTGCCCGGCACCGCGCTCGCCGCCGCCGGACTGGGCGCGCTCACCTACGGCATCATCGAGGGCGCCGACGCCGGCTGGGGAGACCCGGTGGTGGTCACCACCCTGGTCGGCTCGGTGCCCCTGCTCACCGCGCTGGTGCTGCGCAGCCGCCGCCGGCGCGACCCGATGCTCGACCTCGCCCTGCTCGCCGACCGGACCTTCCGCTGGTCCGCCGTCGCGGCCACGCTGATCTCGCTCGTCCTGTTCGGCGTCTTCTTCGTGCTGCCCCTCTACTTCCAGAGCGTGCTCGGCACGGACGCCCTCGGCTCCGGACTGCGGCTGATGCCGATGATGCTCGGCCTGCTGGTCGCCGCCAAGCTCACCGACCGGCTGGTCAGCCGGATCGGCGCCCGTACCGTGATCACCCTCGGCCTGGCCCTGCTCGGCGGCGCGCTGCTGTTCGGCAGCCGGACCGGCCCCACCGACGGGTACGGACGGGCCGCGGTCTGGCTCACCGTCCTGGGCCTCGGCATGGGCCTGTCGCTGATCACCGCCCAGGCCTCCGCCCTGGTCACCCTGCCGCCCGCCAGGGCCGGGGTCGGGTCCGGACTGCTCCAGACCCTGCGGCAGGTCGGCGGTGCGATCGGCATCGCCGCCTTCGGCAGCCTGCTCGCCGGGGCCTACCGGGGCGCGCTGGACACCGGTGGACTGCCGGCCGAGGCCGCGCACCGGGCCGGGAAGTCGGTGGTCGCCGCCGACGCCGTCGCCCGGGCCACCGGACATCCTTCGCTCAGCGCCTCCGCGCACGCGGCGTACGTGCACGGGATGACGGTGGTGCTGCTGGTCTCCGGACTGGTCGCGGTGGTCTCAGCGGTGCTGGTCGCGGCCCGGATGCCGGTCGGCGGGGATGCCGGCGTGGATGCCGACACGGCCGCGGACGCGCCCGAACACGTCGCCGCGGGAGATCGCCGATAATCGTCGCCATGACTCCCAAGCAGCCGACCGCGGCCCTCCCGGACGCCCCGACCAACCCGGTCCAGGCACTGTTGGAGGCGCCGCTGTCGCTGCGCGAGCGCAAGAAGCTGAAGACCCGGCAGACCATCCGCCGCGAGGCCTACCGGCTGATCTCCGAGCAGGGCTACGAGAACACCACGGTGGAGCAGATCGCCGCCGCCGCCGAGATCTCGCCGTCCACCTTCTTCCGCTACTTCGCCACCAAGGAGGATCTCGTCCTCTCCGACGAGTACGACCCGGCGATGGTCTCCGCCCTGCTGGCCCGCCCCGCCGACGAGCCCTTCCTCACCTCCTGCCGGGAGGCGATCATCGACCTGATCCGCGCCCTGCTCCAGCACGAACGCCAGGAGCTGCTGACCCGGATGCGGCTGGTCACCGAGGTCCCCGCGCTGCGCGCCGGCCTCGACCGCTCCGGCAACAGCCCGCGGGAGCTCTACCTCTCCGTCCTCACCCGGCGGGCCGGTGTCGAGGAACCCACCTACGACATGCGGGTCACGGCCGCCGCCATCGGCGCCGCCACCACCGAGGCCGTGCTGCAGTGGGCCGCGGCCGACGGCCGGCAGGACATCGCGGACCTGGTCGACCACACCTTCGCGCTGCTCGGGAGCGGCTTCGCGGGGGTGTGAGCCCTGCGCCAGGGGGTGGGCCCCGGCCTGAGGAAGAGGAAGGGGCGGAGCCCGGCCCGACCGGCCGGACCCCGCCCGGCGTCAGCGGCCGCTCCGCCTCCGCCGCAGCACGGCGCCCGCGCCCACCAGCGCGGTGGCGCCCAGCGCCGCGGCCGCCGTCACGGCCGGCAGCTCCGAGCCGCTGCCCGCCGCCTCCCGCTGCGGCGCGGCGTCCACCCGGTAGCCGCCGCCCTCGCCCGCCCGGTCGTACGCCGAACCGGGCAGCTTGTTCCCGTACCGCTGGTGCACCAGCTGCTGGTACGCGGCCAACGACAGCCCGCCCGCGCCCACCGAGCGCTTCGCCTCCTCGTCCAGCGGCAGCACCCGGCCGTCGCGCAGCACGTACCAGGCGTTGACCTGCGGCTCGCGGAAGGCCGTGCCCCCGCCGCTGTCCGCCGCCCTCGCCGCGTAGTCGCTCTCGTCGCCGCCGGAGGCGATGTTGACCACCCGCCAGGCGTCACCCTGACGGACCGTCCAGACCGAGGCGGCCTGCCCGTCCGCCGCGACCACCTTGCTCGCCGTGAACGCGGCCTTCGCCACCGGCGCGCCCGGGGTGCCGGCCACGAAACCGGCGTCCAGGGTGTAGACCGGCACGGTGTCACCGGCCAGCCGGGGCGCGGAATCGCTCGCCGCCCTCGCCTCCTCGGCGGCGCCGATGGTCAGCTGCCTGGTCGGCGGGACGCCCTTGCGGGCGAAGAAGTGCCCCACCTTGTCCAGCACCGCGGGGTCCTGGACCGCGCCGCGCGCCTGGGCCAGGTCGGCCGCGGGCACCGGTTCAGGGGCGGCGCCGCTCGGGGTGTCGGCCTGCGCGGCCGGGGCCGGCGCCAGCGCGAGGCCGGCGGCGAACAGGGCGGTCACGGCGGCCCGACGGGCCTTGCTGAGCTCGGTCATGGTCGCCCCTCACGCGCCGATCCGGTACAGGGAGTGGGTCCACGAGAACGTGTCGTTGTTCACGTAGTACCAGTAATCCGCCCAGTTGTAGCGGTAGTTGGACGGCCACGGGTCGCCCCAGTAGACCCAGTTGTCGCCGGTGTCGTAGCCGTACAGGACGTGCATGTGCCCGCCACCCGAACTCCACTGGATCCGGGTCTCGATCGGCCGGTTGGCGTCCACCTCCGACTGCACCGTGCTGTAGCGCAGGTAGCCGGTGACGTACGAGCCCGGGGTGATGCCCACCCAGTCCAGCCCGTTCTGCACATCGGCCAGCGTGGCCTGGCTGTTGGGGCAGTTGGAGTCGATCGAGCGGCCGAACGCGGCGTTGCAGAACTGGTTCTGGCTGTAGTTGTAGCCGAACCAGGTGGCGATGGTGTTCCCGCTCGCCGCCCAGCACCAGTTGGTCTGCTGTTGCTGCTGCATGGAGATGTTGAGCTTCTTGAACGTGCCGGCGAGATCGGCCGTGCTGCCGGGCTCGGCGGCCCGGCGGACCTGCGCCGGAGCCCGGTCCTGCGTGGGGGCGGCGGCCGCGGGGGTGCTCACCGCGGCGGTCAGCGCCGGGCCGAGCACGCCGAGGGCGAGCAGGGAGACCGCGCGGCGCAGTCGTATCCGTGGAACTGGCATGGGGGTGGTGCCTCCTTGCGAGCGGAGCGAAGTGCAGTGTGGGGGCGCGGTCCGGATCGCGTCCCGAGCATCGCGCCGTTGTCGGAGACTGGTCAACGGGCTTGGCTTCGACCCGAGTTCAGGTGTGAACGGGCCGGCTCGGCTGTGAACACCACCCGGGAAACCGCAGCGCCACCTGCCCGGGACCGGTGACAAACCGGCGAACCGATGTGAATATTCACGGTCAAAACCCGGTTCCGCGAACGCCCCTCAGGAGGCCGACATCCACCGGAGCGACCCCGCCGACCTCGCTGCCGCCCTGCGCACCGGCCCCTTCCACCTCGCCCTGCGCACCGCCATCGCCGCCCGAGGCCTCGCCCTCCACCGCATCCGCCGCCACCTCGCACTACGCGGCGTCCACGTCGGAGTCACCAGCCTCAGCTACTGGCAGCAAGGCCGCCGTCGCCCGGAACGCCCCGAATCACTGCGCGCCGTCGCCGCCCTGGAAGAAGTCCTCGACCTGCCCCACCACTCGCTCACCCGACTGCTCGGCCCCCGCCGCACCGCCGTCACCGCCGGACCCCCGGTCCGCCCCTACCGCGACCTGATCTCCCCACCCACCGCCGTCGACGACCTGCTCACCACCCTGGCCAGCCCCCGCGACACCGGCCTGCACACCATCACCCACATCGAACGCATCCGCATCGGCCCCGACCGCCAACTCGCCCGCCGCGACTCCCAACACGCCCTACGCGCCCACCGCGACGGCATCGACCGCTACCTCGCCCTCTACCAAGGCGACCCCGGCAGCGACATCACCCGCGTCGGCGTCCGCGCCGAGGAGAACTGCCGCCCCGGCCGCGTCCGCCGCGACCAGGCCCACCACCTGCTCGCCGCCGAACTCCTCCTCGACCGCCGCCTACGCGCCGGCGACACCCACCTCCTCGGCTACGGCTTCGACGACGCCCCCTCCCCCGAACCCAGCTGCGAATACGTCCGCGGCTTCAACTCCGGCGCCGGCCAGTACGTCCTCCAGGTCACCTTCCACCCCGCCGCGTTACCGGTCCGCTGCCACCGCTTCGCCCTGCACTCGCCTGGCGAAGCGCCGTACGAGACGGAGGAGTTGACCCTCGACGGACACCGCTGCGTGCACCTGGTGGCGACGGCGGTGCGGCCGTGCATATTGGGGATCAGGTGGGACTGGGAATGACGGGGGGCAGTCAGTGCGACCAGTACGGGTCGTCGACGTCGGGGGCAGGCTCGTGTCCGGTCAGCCGCGGCTTGACCGGGGAAGCGCCGTAGTCCTCGGCGGGCTGGTAGCGCACCACGAACGCCTCCGCGCTCATGAGCACCTGCATGGTCGAGTCGGTCGTGGAACTGATCACCGACAGCGTGAACAGGGTGTCTCCGCGTCCGGAACAGTTCAGGTCCGTGTAGCGCTTCGCCGCGGTCTCCACGGTACTGTCGGGTCGGCACTGCCCACCCCAGAGCTGCTTCACCTGGTCCACCAGCACCGGTACCTTCGCCGGAGCCACCTTCGTCCGAACGGAGACCGAGGCCGTGACGCTGGAGAGCATGCTCGGCTCGCCGTCGGCGTGCTCCTGAGCGCGCTCAACGACGTAGACACCGCCGAAGTAGCTCAGCGACGGGCTGATCGCACCCATGGCGGCCTGCAGGGTGTCGTCGAGCTGTTCCTTCGCCTCACGCGCGCTCCGGGCGGAGTCCCGGTCCATCAGCGCCATCGGACCGTACCCGTTGTAGAACAGCCCCACCCCCGTGGCCAGCACGACCGCCGCCGTCGCGGAACAGCCCAGCGCACGTCGCCGCCGCTTCACCCGCGCTGGCCCTGCAGTTTGACGCCCCCACTGCCACTGACGACGGCCGCAATGTTGTCCAGTGAGGGCCCGCCGCGCCCGTTCAGGTACTTGGTGTGCGCGTCGATGGGGTTGCCGCGGCTCCAGTCGTCGACGGTGAAGCGGTTCGCGCCGAAGTGCTTGCTCGACGGGTCCCGCCCGTACCAGCGCTCGTCCGGGTCGAGGCTGAACTTCGACGGGGCGTGCGTCACGACGTCGTTGTCGGCGGCACCGACCCAGACGTGGCCGGAGGGCATCTTGAGATCGGAGGCCTTGTCCACGCCGACGCCCGGGCTGCCGATGAAGACCACGTCGTCCGGGGGCGCGCAGTGCGACCCCGGCTGGGTGGCGAGCTTGGTGGCCTGGCCGACCAGGTACGAACCGTAGCTGTGCCCGACCGAGGTGATGTGCGGAGGCTGGATGCCTTCGTGGCTAGCCCGCACACCGCTCAGGAACTTCGCGTAGGCCGGGGCGCCGTCCTTGCCCGCTTTCGTCGACGCGGCCCCGAGGTCCATCCCCGGCGAGTCGTACCCGAGCCAGACGATCGAGGCGACGGAGTGGCCGGCCGGAGCCTTGCCGCTCGCGGCGCGGTAGAGGTTCAGCGCGTTCTCCGCCTCGTTGGTCCCGTCGTTCTCCCCCGGCCCGAGGCTGGCCGTAGTGGTGGTGATCCCCGGCACGTAGGCGGAGATGTCGGTGGCGGTGTCCGGGTTCCCGTAGGAGAGGACCGCCCGGCCCTGGCCCTCACTGCCGAGGCCGAGCAGGAAGATCGGCGGGTCGCCCTTGCTGTCGGCAAGGCGGGCGTTGATCGGCCCGTAGAGGGCGAGGATCGACTTGTCTTTGGAGTCCAGCGGCTGGCCCGCTTTCGTCTTGTCCCTGATGGGCTTCATCAGGGCTTCCAGGTGGTCGCGGTTCACCCTGTCCCGAACCTCCGCCGGAATGCCGTCGAGGTTGCCGAGCACCTCCGGGTGGTGGCTGAGGTACCACTGCTGGCCCTGCGGCCCGAGCCCCTTCCACCAGGAGTTGACCTCCGTCGGACTGGCGTCCTTGTCCGGGGTGAATTTCTTCCACCACGGGTTGGCCGCGTCGGCCCAGGTCTCCATGTACGCGTCGGCCTCGGCCGTCTTCTCGTCCAGGCCCGACTTGTCCTTGGCGTGGCCCGCGTACCGGTTGAGCGCCTGGGTCAGGCTTGTATCGGCCTCGGTGGCATCGGACAGCGCCCTGCCGATCTGCTTGCTGATCTCGTCGGCGGCCGCCTTCTGCTTGGCCTGCCAGTCGGTGGCCTGGTACGGGTTGGTCGACGCCGGCCAGCTCACCGCACCGGTGTCGCTGACCGAGAAGCCCTTCGCCTGGGCGTCCGACAGTGCCTGGGTGAGCCTGCCCTGGGCGAGCGTCATGGTGTCGGCGCAGTCGCGGATGTCCTTGCCGATGCAACTGAGTTCGGTCATCGCCGAACGCATCTTGGTGGTGAGACCGTCCAGCACTGGAATCGCGGCGTCGGCCGACGGGCCGGTCCACTGGGAACCGTGGACCCGGTCCGTGGTTCCGCTCGTCCAGTCGTTGACATGCTGGTGGAACGCCTTGCACAGCGCGTCGTACGCGTCCGCCGCCGTGTAGAGGTCCGCCAGTTTGGCGTTCCGCAGGCTCGCGATGTCCATCCCCAGTCCCCCTGCACACTCCGTGCCCCTCGCGACACCCACAGCTACCATAACGTTCGTGACCGACACGGACAGCAGGGGGATTCGGTGGGGCAGGATCCGGGATTCACCGTCAAGCCCGGCGAGTTGACCGCCGCCGGGAACAACGCGGTGGCGGTGGCCGGGAAGGTCCCCGAGGAGACGGCGAAGCTGGCGGAGCCCAGCAGCAAGGCGGCCGGGGGCCTGGCCGGCTGGCAGAGCGGGGCGGCGCTGACGGGGTGCGGCAGCGCTTGGAAGACGCTGCTGGACGGGCTCTCCCATGACATGAAGTCGGCCGGGGGCAACCTCATCACCTGCGCGCAGACGTACCTGAACGCCGACCACCTGCCGCCACCCACCCCGGCGCCGGTCTCCGACCCCTTCGGCACGAAGGTGGTCGGCGCGACCGGCGGCCATCTGACCAGGGACGCGTAACTCCCCTACCGCGCCTCGAAGTCCAGCACCACAGCGTCCTCCACCGCCCGGTACCCGATCTGCTGGTAGATCGAGTTGCTGATCGGGTTGGACAGGTCCGTGTACAACAGCACCTCCTGCGCCCCCAGCCCGAGCACGTGTGCGGAGGCGGCTGCCGTGACGGCGCTGGCGTAGCCGTGGCCGCGGAGGTCGACGGGAGTGTAGACCGGGCCGATGCGGGACATGCCGGCGAGGACCGGGCTGGTGCCGGCGAAGGAGACCGGGCGGCCGTCGTCCTCCCAGAGGTGGAGGCCGCCGTTCGCGATCTTCTCGTCGACCGCCTTGGGCACGTCGGGCAGGCGGACCTTGGCCTCGGACAGGAACTCGCAGTACCAGCGGATCGCCAGCTCGCGGTCGGCCGGTTCGGCGAGCCGGTGGCGGCCGGCCGGCGGGCGTGGCGGATCGGTCAACTCGCCAAGGCGGTAGAGGCGTTCGCTGACGCTGACGGTCTGCCCGGCACCGGTGGCGGCCGTCCAGGCCTCGCCGAAGGCGCGGACGGCGTCGGCTCCGCCGCCGATCCCGGTCACTTCGGTGAACCCGCTTCCGGCCTCGGCCAGCCGCACCGCCAGCTCGGCGGCCGCGGCCGGCGGCATGAAGGAGAGCCGGGGCGGGAAGGGCGGCGTCTGGAGGAAGGCGCCCTCGACGGGGCCGCCCTCCTCGCCGCGCCACCATCCGAAGACCGGCGGACGTTCCCCGAACACGTCGAGTCCGGCCTCGGCCAGTCGGTGGGCGATGGTGAGCAGGACGGTGTTCTCGGCCGGACGGGAGGCCAGGAACTCACCGGCCTGCCCACGGAAGTCGTCGAGCGAGGTGCTGAGGGTCCAGGTCATGGCCCATGCTCGCCCCGACCGGCCCTTTCCCGCCAACGATTATCCGCCCGCCGACCACGCCGACCGGGTCTACTCGACCGCCGTCCCGAGCCGTTCACCGAGCACCGCCGGATCCGTGGTCGGCGCCTCGCAGGCGAAGTGCCGGCACACGTACGCGGCGGGCGCCCCGCCGACCAGCGGCCGGTCCGCGAGCAGGGGGACGTCGGTGTCCCCGGGCTCCCCGACCGCGACGACGGCGCCCGGCGCCGTCCCGAGCAGCGCGGCCCGCCGCAGCGCCGCGGTGGCCGGATCCCCGGCGGGGCCGACGACGGCGATCTCGCGCGGCCCGTCCAGCAGGGCTTCGGCGACGGCCAGACCCCAGCCGATGAACCGGGGGGCCCGCCCGGCCAGCGCGCCGACGATGCCGAGGGCGCGTTCGGCGGCGGTGCGGTGCCGGTCGGAGCCGGTGTACGCGGCGTAGGTCAGCAGGGCGCCGGCGGCGGCGGTCCAGCCGGAGGGGGTGGCGTTGTCGGTGGGGTCCTGCGGGCGGCGGATGAGTTCCTCGGCGTCGTCGGCGGTGTCGTACAGCGCGCCGGAGGTCTCGTCGGTGAAGTGCTTGAGCACGGTGTCGAGCAGCCCGCCGGCCAGCTGCAGCCAGGAGGTCTCGCCGGTGACGGCGTACAGCGCGAGGAAGCCCTCGGCGGTGTCGGCGTAGTCCTCCAGGACGCCCGCGTTGGCGCCGGTCCGGCCGTCCCGGGAGGTGCGCAGCAGTCGCCCGTCGGGGGTGAGGTGGACGGCGAGCAGCAGGTCGGCGGCGCGTTCGGCGGCGTCGACGAGGTCGGGGCGCTCCAGCAGGGCGCCGGTCTCGGCGAGCGCGGCGATGGCGAGGCCGTTCCAGGCGGCGACCACCTTGTCGTCGCGGGCCGGGGCGGGGCGGGCGGCCCGGGCCTCGGCCATCCGGGCGCGGATCGTCTCGTACTCGGCGAAGTCCTCGGGATCGGCGAGGAGTTGGAGTACGGAAGAGCCGTGTTCGAAGGTGCCGTCGGCGGTGACGGTGAACAGCCGGGCGGCGGTGGCGGCGTCGGCGGGGCCGAGCAGGTCGACCAACTGGCCGGGCTCCCACACGTAGTAGGCGCCTTCGGCGGTGGCGCCGGTCTCCTCGTCCAGGCTGTCGGCGTCCAGCGCGGAGGCGAACGCGCCTTCAGGGGTGCGGAGTTCGCGCAGCAGGAAGTCGGCGGTGGAGAGCGCGACCCGGCGGGCGAGCGCGGAGCCGGTGGCCCGCCACAGGTGCAGGTAGGCGCGCAGCAGCAGGGCGTTGTCGTACAGCATCTTCTCGAAGTGCGGCACCACCCAGCCGGCGTCCACCGCGTACCGGGCGAAGCCACCGCCGAGCTGGTCGTGGATGCCGCCGCAGGCCATCGCCTCCGCGGTGTGGACGGCCATCTCCAGTGCCGCCGCCGAGCCGGTCCGGGCGTGGTGGCGCAGCAGGAACTCGATCACCATGGCCGGCGGGAACTTGGGCGCCCCGCCGAAGCCGCCGCGGTGCTGGTCGAACTCCCGGCTGAGGGCGACCAGCGCCTGGTGCAGGTCGGCCTCGCCCGGCGGGTGGTGGGCGCCGGCCGAGTAGACGGCGGCCCGCTCGGCCAGGTCGGCGCGGATCCGTCCGGCGACCTCGCCGACCTCCTGCCGCCGGTCCCGCCAGGCGGCGTCCACGCCCTCCAGGACCTGCCGGAAGGACGGCATTCCGTGCCGGGGCTCGGGCGGGAAGTACGTGCCGAAGTAGAAGGGCTCCTTCTCCGGCGTGAGGAACACCGTCATGGGCCAGCCGCCCTGCCCGGTCGCCGCCTGGACGGCCTCCATGTACACGGCGTCGACGTCGGGCCGCTCCTCCCGGTCCACCTTGACCGCGACGAACCGCTCGGTCAGGTATCCGGCGAGCCCGGCGTCCTCGAAGCTCTCATGGGCCATCACATGGCACCAGTGGCAGGCGGCGTAGCCGACGGACAGCAGCACGGGCACGCCGCGCCGCTCCGCCTCCGCGAAGGCCTCGGGGCCCCAGGGCCACCAGTCGACCGGGTTCTCGGCGTGCTGCAGCAGGTAGGGCGAGGTCGCGTCCGCGAGACGGTTCGGCATGCCCCCATCCTCCCGCATCGGGGCCCTGACGCGTGTCAGCCGGGACACGCGTCAGCCCGGGCCCCGCTCGCGCCGATCCCGCCGCCGGCCACCCGCCGCCGGGCGCCCACTACCGGACACCCGCTACCGGATGCCCGCCGGACCGGCCTCACCGAAGCCGGTCCGCAGCGGGGGTCACTCCTTGGGAGCCTCCGGCTCCTCCGCGAAGTCGACCTTCTTGAACTGCCGGTTCATCGACTTGGCCAGGAACCACGTCGCCACGCCGAGCGCGGCGAAGACGACGAAGCCGAGGAGACCGGGGGTGACCTTGGCGTCGTCGACGGCGAGGTCAGCGGCGAGGTGGACGAAGTTCACGGGGGCGCTCATATCTCTATGGTGGCCCGGCTCACGGCGAGCCGGGCCGTCGGGGGTGGGTCAGTCGCGCGCGTCGGCGGCCTCGGCCACCAGGGTGGGGGTGCGCAGACCGGCGAACAGGTCGTCCTCCGGCAGGTCCACATCGATCAGGGTACGGGCGAGCTCGTAGTCCTCCGTGGGCCAGACCTCGCGCTGGACCTCCAGCGGGACGCGGAACCACGGCCCGTCCGGGTCGATCTGGGTGGCGTGGGCGATCAGCGCGCGGTCACGGGTCTCGAACCAGTCGTCGCAGCGCACCCGGGTGGTGATCTCGCGCTCCTTGCGGCCGCTCTTCTCCCAGCCCGCGATCCACTCGCCGTACGGGGAGTCGAGGCCGTGCTCGGTGAGGTACTGGTGCAGCGCGCGGATGCGGCCCATCGGGAAGCCGTGGTTGTAGTACAGCTTCAGCGGCTGCCAGGGCTCGCCGGCCTCCGGGTACGCGTCCGGGTCCCCGGCCGCGTCGAAGGCCACCATGGTGATCTTGTGGGTCATGATGTGGTCCGGGTGCGGGTAGCCGCCGTTCTCGTCGTAGGTCGTGATGACCTGCGGCTTGAACTCGCGGATCAGCCGGACCAGCGGCTCGGCCGCCTCCTTGACGTCCTCCAGGGCGAAGCAGCCCTCGGGCAGCGGGGGCAGCGGGTCCCCCTCCGGCAGGCCGGAGTCGACGAAGCCCAGCCAGGCCTGCTTGATGCCCAGGATCGCCCGCGCCTCGTCCATCTCCTTGCGCCGGACCTCGTGGATGTTCTCCTCGATGTACGGGTCCCCCTGGAGCTTGGGGTTGAGAACCGACCCGCGCTCGCCCCCCGTGCAGGTGGCCACGAGCACGTCCACGCCCTGCTCGACGTACATGGCCATGGTGGCCGCGCCCTTGCTGGACTCGTCGTCCGGGTGGGCGTGCACCGCCATCAGTCGCAACTGCTCAGTCAACGCCTTGCGTTCCTTCCACATGTTCGGGCGTTCCGCGAAGTCCGGTCTGCCCACCGTACGAACCGCTCACTTCGGGACCACGTCGCCGCAAGGCCGGCCACCGGCCGGTGGTCGACCTTGCCGAGCCCGCCCCCGCCGGACCGGCCGCGGGCGTGTCCCTCCTATAGTGACGGACTGGAGGAGCGTCGCATTCCCCCGCACCGCCCACGCGGCCCCTCCCCGGGAAAGGACGTAGCCCGATGACTGCACAGAGCACCGCCGCCCAGCTGCCCGAGGGACGCTACGGCCGGAGCGGCAACAGCGAGTCTGACCGCCGCCTGAAGGTGGTCGGCGCGGTCTGCGGCGTGCTCGCCCTGGGCGTGATCGCCTGGCTGGGCGGCTCGTACGTGCTGCGCGAGTCGAAGATCAACGGCTCGGTGCCGACCTTCCAGGTGCTCTCCGACACCGAGGTCCAGCTGCACCTGACCGTGAGCAAGAGCGACGGGACGGCGGGCACCTGTACGGTCCGCTCGCAGAGCGACGACCACGCGGTGGTCGGGGTGGCGGACTTCCCCGTCCCGGCGGCCGGGTCGAGCTACGAGGCCACCGTCACCCTGCGCACCACGACCCGCGGCACCACCGCCGAGCTGCTGGGCTGCACTCCGGCGAAGTAGGCGGAACGGCGCGGGAGCGCATATTCGTTCGGGAGAACGGGCATCCGTAGGAAGTCCCGTACACCGTTCCTGTACACCGTGGCGTAACACTGTCGTCAATGACCCACTAACGCCTCTCCCGCTTGTCGGCAGGACTTGTTAGGCTCGTGGTTTCGCCCCTTCCGCACCGGATGGTACGGGAGCGGGCGTTGCTTTGTAGTTACGACCGATATCACCGACAACCCTGCTGACGACTCACACCCTCAGCACAGCCCCAGCACCTACGAGGAGCACCCGTGACCCAGACCAGCGAGAACGTGACCTGGCTCACTCAGGCCGGCTACGACCAGCTCAAGGCCGAGCTGGACCATCTGACCGGGACCTGGCGCATCGAGATCGCCCAGAAGATCGAGGCGGCGCGCGAGGAGGGCGACCTCAAGGAGAACGCCGGTTACCACGCGGCGAAGGAGGAGCAGGGCAAGACCGAGCTGCGCATCCGCCAGCTGACCCAGCTGCTGGAGCGCGCCAAGGTCGGCGAGGCCCCGGCCGACTCGGGTGTGGTGGCCCCGGGCATGGTCGTCACGGTCGCCTTCGACGGTGACGAGGACGACCTGATGGAGTTCCTGCTCGCCTCCCGTGAGGTCGCGGGCTCCGACGACCGGGACGTCTACTCGCCGCAGTCCCCGCTGGGCCGCGCGATCGACGGCAAGAAGATCGGCGACGAGGCCACCTACGAGCTGCCGAACGGCAAGCCGGCCATGGTGAAGATCGTCAAGGTCGTGCCGCACGCCGGCTGATCCGGCCCCTGAACACCGCCGAGGGCGGTGGGGGCCGGGCCGGGCGCGGGGGGCCCCCCCCCGCCCGCCGCCCCCGGGAGGGAACCGCGGGCAACCAGGACCCCCCACGGCGGGGGGTGGTA
>NZ_JBHVVI010000047.1:0-66402 GCF_042883685.1 Kitasatospora sp. NPDC058190 | reverse complement strand
ACCGGCGCGCCCCTTCGGCTCGGGGCGGGGACTCGCCCGCTCGCCTCCGGGGCGCGGTGCGGCGCGGGGACCCGGGGCCGGACTACGGCAGGGCCAGCATCCGGTCCAGCGCCTTCTTGGCGTACTTCTCGGTCTCCGGGTCGACGGTGATCACGTTCGGCACCCGGCCCTCGACCAGCGACTCCAGCGCCCAGACCAGGTGCGGCAGGTCGATCCGGTTCATGGTCGAGCAGAAGCAGACCGCGCGGTCCAGGAAGACGATCTCCTTGTCCGGGTGCGCCTTGGCCAGGCGGCGGACCAGGTTCAGCTCGGTGCCGATGGCCCACTTGGTGCCGGGCTCGGCGGCGTCCAGGGCCTTGATGATGTACTCGGTCGAGCCCACCATGTCGGCGGCCGCGACGACCTCGTGCTTGCACTCGGGGTGCACCAGGACGGTCACGCCGGGGATCCGCTCGCGGACGTCGTTCACCGAGTCCAGGCTGAACCGGCCGTGCACCGAGCAGTGGCCGCGCCAGAGGATCATCTTCGCGTCCCGCAGCTGCTCGGCGGTCAGGCCGCCGTTCGGCTTGTGCGGGTTGTAGACGACGCAGTCGTCCAGCGAGAAGCCCATGTCGCGCACGGCGGTGTTGCGGCCGAGGTGCTGGTCGGGCAGGAAGAGCACCTTCTCGCCCTGCTCGAACGCCCACTCCAGGGCGCGCTTGGCGTTGGAGGAGGTGCAGATGAGGCCGCCGTGCCTGCCGGTGAAGGCCTTGATGTCGGCGGAGGAGTTCATGTACGAGACCGGGACGGTGACGTCGGCTATGCCGGCGTCGGTCAGCACGTCCCAGCACTCGGCGACCTGCTCGGCGGTGGCCATGTCGGCCATCGAACAGCCGGCCGCGAGGTCCGGCAGGACGACCTGCTGCCGGTCGCTGGTGAGGATGTCCGCGGACTCGGCCATGAAGTGCACGCCGCAGAAGACGATGTACTCGGCCTCGGGGCGGGCCGCCGCGTCGCGGGCGAGCTTGAAGGAGTCGCCGGTGACGTCGGCGAACTCGATCACCTCGTCGCGCTGGTAGTGGTGTCCGAGGATGAAGACGCGGTCGCCGAGCGCGGCCTTGGCCGCGCGGGCGCGCTCGACGAGGTCCGGGTCGGAGGCCGGAGGGAGGTCGCCGGGGCACTCGACGCCGCGCTCGCTGTTCGGATCGGCCTCCCGGCCGAGCAGCAGCAGAGCGAGCGGCGTCGGAGTGGGGTCGACGCCGTAGGTCTCGGTGATGGTGGTGGTCACGGGCGGGTGCCCTTCTGTGCGGCCGATCAAGCGGTTGAGCCTTTTCGTCTATCTGACGCTATCTATTCTAACCGGTTAGCGTCAGAGTGACGATGGCCATCCTGTCGATGTGACGAGAACCGCTCGCCAAAACGAATGCTTCCGGGTGTGGCCGAATCGATATTTCGAAGCCGCCGGGTATGGCTGAGCCCATGAAGGCAATCGCGATCAACCGCTACGGCGGCCCCGAGGTGGTCGAGTACACCGACCTGCCCGACCCCAAGGTCGGGCCCGACTCGGTCCTGGTGCAGGTACGGGCGGCCGGGGTGAACCCGGTGGACTGGAAGATCCGGGACGGCGCCCTGGACGGCATGCTGGACGTCCACTTCCCGCTGGTCATGGGCTGGGACGTGGCCGGCGTGGTCCGCGCCGTCGGCGGCGGGGTGACCGAGTTCACCCCCGGCGACGAGGTGTACGGCTACGTCCGCAAGGACGCCGTCGAGCACGGGACCTACGCCGAGCTGGTCTCCGCCCCCGTCCGCACCCTCGCCCGCCGGCCCGCCGCGCTGGACTGGGCGCAGTGCGGCGGCCTGCCGCTGGCCGGGCTCACCGCGCTGCAGAGCCTGCGGGCGCTGCGGCTCGCGGAGGGGGAGACCCTGCTGGTGCACGCCGCGGCCGGCGGGGTCGGCCACCTGGCCGTCCAGATCGCCCGCGCCCGTGGCGCCCGGGTGATCGGCACGGCGGGCGAGCGCAACCACGACTACCTGCGCGGCCTGGGCGCCGAGCCGGTCGCCTACGGCGAGGGCCTGGCCGAACGGGTCCGCGCGCTTGCTCCGGACGGCGTGGACGCGGCCCTCGACCTGATCGGCCGCGGCGCCGTCCAGGTCTCGGCCGGGCTGGTGGCCGACCCGGGCCGGATCGCCTCGATCACCGACTTCGGCGTGAAGGCCCTCGGTGGTCACTACGTCTGGGTCCGCCCGGATGCGGCGGGCCTGGCCGAACTGGCCACGCTCGCCGACGACGGCCGGCTGACCGTCACCGTCGCCTCCACCTTCCCGCTCGCCCAGGCGGCCTCCGCCCAGGCGCTCAGCGCCGAGGGCCGTACCCGGGGGAAGATCGTCCTGCTGGTGGACTGACGGCCTTCTCCTCGTCATCCGCCAGCGATGACCTCGTTCAGGTCATCCGCCAGAATGGGTGGCGAACCGTTTCGGCAGCGGCCGTGGCCGAGCACCAGCCGCCGCCGGGACGTCCCCTCGACCCCCGCACGACCCGTGGAGCCCCGCACCGATGACCAGCAGCCGAGCGCACGAGGTGATCGGGGCCGACCTGGACGAGACCGATCGGCAGCTCCTCGCCCGCCTCGGCAGCGACGGCCGCGCCTCCTACGCCGAGATCGGCCTGCAGGTGAACCTCTCCGCCACCGCCGTGCGCCGTCGGATCGACCGGCTCCGGGCGCGCGGTGTGGTGCGGGGCTTCACCGTGGTGCTGGACCCGGCCGTGCTCGGCTGGCAGACCGAGGCCTTCGTCGAGGTCTACTGCCGCGAGCGCACCGCCCCCGAGGAGATCCTCGCCAGCCTGCGCCAGTTCCCCGAGGTGGTCGCCGCCTGGACGGTCACCGGCGACCCGGACGCCCTGGTCCACCTGCGGGCCGCCGACATGCGCCATCTGGAGGCCGTCATCGAGCGCATCCGGCGCGAGCCCGGCGTCCAGCGCAGCCGCTCCTCGGTGGTCCTCTCCCAGCTGATCGGCTGACCCGTCCGGCCCCACGCAGGAATCCTGCGCGGACCCGCCCGAAGACGCTCGAAACCTGCCTGACCAGCCGCGTTCCGACGCGCGTCGAAGCACCGCCGTTGCCTACGCTGATCACGTCCGGTCAGTGCGGTGAGGCGTCCCGCAGACCGGATCCCCCCGACACCCACAGCCGAGAGGGACAGCCGTGTCCGCAGCACCCGACCGCATGCACCGGCCCGACAACGAACTGGTCGACCTGGTTTTCGACTACATGCGGGAGCGACTGCAGTACGACCCCGTTCCGCTCGACCACCCCGGTGACGGCGAGCACCTGCGCGCCCAGCTGTCCGGCCTGCTGAACCAGGACGGCAACAACCCGGCCGACGTGCTCAAGCTCTACGACCACGAGCTGTCCCGCGCGGTCATCTCCGCCGACAGCCCGCGCTACCTGTCCTTCATCCCGTGCGCCCCCACCAAGGCCGCGCTGCTGTTCGACATGGTCGTCTCCTGCGCCTCGCTGCAGGGCATCTCCTGGCTGGAGGCGGCCGGCGCGATAGCCGCCGAGAACCAGGTGCTGCGCCTGATCGCCGACCGCGCGGGCCTGCCCCAGACAGCCGGCGGCTGCTTCGTCTCCGGCGGATCGGCGGGCAACCTGTCCGCCCTGGTCGTCGCCCGCGACACCGCCCGCCGCCGCCTGGGCGTCGGGCCGGAGGCGCGGCTGCGGATAGCCGTCGCCGACCAGGTGCACTCCTCGGTCAAGAACACCTTCAACATCATCGGCGTCGAGGCCTTCAAGGTCCCGACCGTCAACCGGCGCTTCACCGGCGAGGCGCTGCGCGCCGCCCTGGCCGCCGACCCCAACCCCGAAACCGTGATCGCGGTCGTCGGCACCGCCGGCACCACCAACGAGGGCATCGTCGACGACCTCAAGGGCCTGGCCGAGGTCGCCCGCGAGCGCGACCTGTGGTTCCACGTGGACGGCGCCTACGGCGGCGCGGGCCTGTTCGCCCCCTCGGTGCGCGAGCGCTACGACGGCATCGAGCACGCCGACTCCTTCGTGGTCGACCCGCACAAGTGGCTGTTCGCCCCCTTCGACTGCGCCGCGCTGATCTACCGCAACCCGCAACTCGCCCGCGCCGTGCACACCCAGGACGCCTCCTACCTGGACGTCCTGCACACCGAGGGCGACGAGTGGAACCCCACCGACTACGCCTACCACCTGACCCGGCGCGCCCGCGGCCTGCCGCTCTGGTTCTCGCTGGCCGTCCACGGCGTCCAGGCCTACACCGACGCCATCGAGACCGGCCTTCAGCTGGCCCGGGACACCGCCCAGCTGATCCGTGACACCGAGCACCTGGAGCTGCTGTTCGACCCGCAGCTCTCCGCCGTCTGCTTCAAGCGCACGGGCTGGACCAACGACGACTACTACCGCTGGTCGCAGCAGCTGCTCGCGGACCAGATCGGCTTCGTGACCCCGACCGGCTGGGACGGCGAGACGGTGGCCCGCTTCGCCTTCCTGCACCCGGGCACGACCATGGAGATGGTCCGGGAGATCCTGGACACCATGGCCTGATCGACGCTCCGCGCGTACGGCCCCACCGGCTCGCCCGGCGGGGCCGTACGCGTACCTACAGGAACGCTCCGCTCGGCAGGTACGGGCTCGGCGGCCGCATCCCGCGCACCCCGACGAAGCCCCCGGTCTCCGGTGTCAGCCCGACCTCCAGGCCGACGTCCAGCGCCCACTCCTGCTCGGCGGTCAGGTACTCCACCCGCGCCCCGACCCCGTCCGGCACCCGGGCCAGCGCCTCGCGCAGCAGCCGGGCGGCGATCCGCTTGCTGGTGGCCGCCAGCAGCCGCACCGTGCCGCCGTCCCGGTAGCAGTAGCCGCTGCCGGCCAGCGCGTCGGCGACCAGCAGCTCCTCGAAGTGCCCGAGCATCAGCTCGTGGTCCGGGCCGTGCGCCGACCCGCGCAGCCGCCGGTCCACCGAGTCCAGCAGGTGCAGCTGGGTGGCGTTGCCGCGGTGCACCGGGATGTCCCCCGGGTCGATCAGCCCGTTCCGGTCCACCCGTCCGGTCAGCCGCATCGCCGGGTGCAGGGTGAACCCGGCCAGCCGGTAGCGGCGGGCCGCCGCCGGGGAGGAGGCGCAGACCATCCCGCGCAGACAGCCCCGCGCGTGCGCCGTGGCCCGTTCCAGCAGCAGCCGGCCGACCCCCTTGCCCTGCGCGGACGGGCGGACGGCGAACAGCGAGGGCGTCCACAGGCCCTCGCGGCGCATCGACAGCACCACCCCGACCGCCTCCCCGCCGCTTTCCGCCAGCCAGCAGCCCCCGGGATCGGTGCGTGCCAGGTGCCGGGTCCGGGCCAGCTGCAGCGGTGTCGGCTCGGACGGCGCCGGAGCGGTGGTCGGCTCGGTGAAGGCGGCGAAGGACAGTTCCTGGACGACCTCCGCGTCCTCTGCGGTGTCCCTGACCTGGCGAAGGATCATGCCGACCATCCTGGCGTCCGACGGACGGCCGCGGGGCCGGTTCACCCGGATCCAGGACCAGGGCGGTGACCCGCACCGCCCGGTTGTGCGAGCATGGGGAACGTAAGGGAGACGGGTGGCACACCCGGCCCACGGAAACCAGCCGCCGAACAGGCCGCAGAAATCCATCGCCGTCCGGGAAATGAATCCGGACGGCCGTTGGTTGGCACTGGCGGCAGACCGTCGTCAAGACCGGGAGAAAGCAGATGACCGTCCAGGACGAGACCACCGTCGAGAGTGGCATCCTCCTCACCGATGCCGCCGCGGCCAAGGTCAAGGCCCTGCTGGAGCAGGAAGGCCGCGAGGACCTCGCGCTGCGCGTCGCCGTCCAGCCCGGTGGCTGCTCCGGCCTGCGTTACCAGCTGTTCTTCGACGAGCGCTCGCTCGACGGCGACGTGGTGAAGGACTTCAACGGCGTCAAGGTCGTCACCGACCGGATGAGCGCCCCGTACCTCGGCGGCGCCACCGTCGACTTCGTCGACACCATCGAGAAGCAGGGCTTCACGATCGACAACCCGAACGCCACCGGCTCCTGCGCCTGCGGCGACTCCTTCAGCTAAGCCTGAAGCGCGGGCCCAGCCCGAAACACGTGAGGCGGCCCCGGGGAACGTCCCCGGGGCCGCCTCACGCGTTTCCACGGCTAGCGGGCCGCGCCGTCCGGGGTCACCGGGTCCGGGCCGGCGTGCGGGTCGCCCTCCAGCGGCACCTCCTGGCCGCTCGTCCGGTCGACCACCGTCCGCCCGGCCAGCGGCGAGCGCAGATCGGCGGCGACCGCCTGCCGCTTGGCCAGCGCGGTGCAGACCTGCCCCGGCTGGACGGCCGGCGGGCCCGGCACGATCTCGACGGCCACCTTGCCCGCCTGCGACTCGTCCGCCTTCAGCGCGTACTTGGTGCAGACCCCGCCGAAGAAGTAGACGGTCAGCTTGTTGCCGCCGTCCGCCCGGTAGGCGACCGGCGGACGCACCGCGGGACCGGCCCCGGTGCCGGCCGGGTTGGGCTCGCCCGGGGCGATCGCGTTGCCCGGGGGAGTGGCCGCCCCCGACGGCTGCCCCGGGGCGGGCGGGGCCGGAGTGGAGGCCCCGCCGGTCGGCGGCGTCTGGGCCGGTTCGCCGGTCGCGCCGGACGCCGTCGCGGACGGGGCGCCGGAGGCCGTCGGGGCCTGCGGGGCGCCACTCGCCGAGGCCGAGGAACTCGCGGAGGCGGAGGCGCCCGCCGAGTCCGCCGAGCTCTTGCCGTCCCCGTTGCACCCGGCCACCGTCACCACCGCCGCCAGCGCCACAGCCGCCAGGGCCACCGCCCGCCGACCGCGCCGGGGCATCGTCTCCAGGTCCATCTGCACATCCTCCCGAGGGCTCAGCGGCGCTGCCCCTCGGCCGCTCCGCGCGGATGTGACGTGGCCCGGTCGGATCCGGTTCCGTTCTCAGACGGAACGGATCATGCCGTACTCGGCCATCCCGGCGACCAGCCGCTGCGCCCCGGACGGGACCCGGACGCCGACGGACGCGGGGGCGGTCGGCTCCGGGTCCGCCGCCAGCAGTGGCCAGAACCGGCGCAGCCGCCGCGAGGAGCTCACCAGCGCGTCGAGGGTCTCGCCGTCGGCTTCGCCCCGGAGGACGGACGGCGGGGAGTGTTTGGGCATCATCGGGCATCGCTCCGATCCAGAGCCGTGGCGGGACTGCCACGGTCGAAGTCGGGACCCGCCCGGTCCGGCCGGACCCCTCTACGGCCGACCCTAGGCCCGGTTTCCGTACACCCACCAGTGCTACCCGGAGGTAGTACACGTTCGAGGGCAAGGGGTGCCACCATGGCCGGAGGGAGACAGCTTGAGCGGCACTCTTGGTGGCGCACGGTGCGGGCCCGGTACCGTGAGTGGGTTCGTCCGACCCCGCCCGCTGGCCCTGTTGCCATCTTGAGGAGACCTCCGTGCGTATCGCCGTCGCCGGCTCGATCGCCACCGACCACCTGATGACGTTCCCCGGTCGGTTCGCCGACCAGCTCGTCGCCGAGCAACTGCACACCGTGTCGCTGTCGTTCCTGGTCGACGCCCTGGACATCCGCCGCGGCGGCGTCGCGCCGAACATCGCGTTCGGCATGGGCGTGCTCGGGCTCCGGCCGGTCCTGGTCGGCGCCGCCGGTGCGGACTTCGCCGAGTACCGCAGCTGGCTGGAGCGCAACAACGTGGACTGCGACTCCGTCCACATCTCCGAGACCCGGCACACCGCCCGCTTCATGTGCACCACGGACGAGGACCACAACCAGATCGCCTCGTTCTACACCGGTGCCATGGCCGAGGCCCGCAACATCGAGCTCAAGCCGATCGCCGACCGCGTCGGCGGCCTCGACCTCGTCCTGGTCGGCGCCGACGACCCGCAGGGCATGGTCCGCCACACCCAGGAGTGCCGCACCCGCGGCTACGCCTTCGCCGCCGACCCCTCCCAGCAGCTGGCCCGCCTGGAGGGCGACGACATCCGCGAGCTGGTGGACGGCGCCGCGTACCTGTTCACCAACGAGTACGAGGCCGCGCTGATCGAGAACAAGACCGGCTGGGGCGCCGAGGAGCTGCTCACCCGCGTCGGCACCCGGGTCACCACCCTGGGCAGCAAGGGCGTCCGGATCGACCGCAAGGGCGAGGCCTCGATCCTGGTCGGCTGCGCGAAGGAGGAGGCCAAGGTCGACCCGACCGGCGTCGGCGATGCCTTCCGGGCCGGCTTCCTGACCGGCCTGTCCTGGCAGCTCGACCTGGAGCGCGCCGCCCAGCTCGGCTGCATGCTCGCCACCCTGGTGATCGAGACCGTCGGCACCCAGGAGTACGAGCTGCGCCCGAGCGCCTTCCTGCAGCGCTTCGAGGAGAACTACGGCGCCGAGGCCGCCGCGGAGATCCGCGCCCACCTGGTCAAGTAGGCCCGCTCCCTCAGGAGCGGCGCAGCACCAGGTAGGCCGAGCCCCGGTCGCCGCCGTACTCGGCGGCCGGGGCCTCGCCCGTGTACTCCTGCCCGCGCATCTCGCACCAGGCCGGGATGTCCAGCCGGGCCGCCTCGTCGTCCGACAGCACGGCGACCGTGCCGCCCACCGGCACCTCGCCGATCCGCTTCGCCAGCTCGATCACCGGCAGCGGGCAGCGCTGGCCCAAGGCGTCGATGACGGTCACTCGCCCGCTCGCCTCCGGGCGCTCCGACCCGGCGCCGACGCTCCTCGCTCCGGCGCTCCCTCCTTCGTCGGTCGCTTGTCGCTCCTCGCTTTCGGCACCGGCGCGCCCTTCGGCTCGGGGCTGGGCGGTCACTCGCCCGCTCGCCTCCGGGCGCTCCGACCCGGCGCCGACGCTCCTCGCTCCGGCGCTCCCTCCTTCGTCGGTCGCTTGTCGCTCCTCGCTTTCGGCACCGGCGCGCCCTTCGGCTCGGGGCGGGATTCGCCCGCTCGCGGTCTGTGCCACCGGCTCCGGCGCCATTGGCTTCGGCGCCGGCAGGTCCAGCCCGAGCGGGGCCCGGACGCCCGCCACCAGGTCCGGCAGTACGGAGAGGAAGCGCTCCACGTCCGCCTCGGCCGTCCCGTACGGCAGCGAGACCCGGACGTTGCCCTCGGTGAGCACTCCCATCGCGGCCAGCACATGGCTCGGTGTCAGCGTCGAGGAGGTGCAGGAGGAGCCGGAGGAGACCGCGAAGCCCGCCCGGTCCAGCTCGGTGAGCAGCACCTCGCCGTCCACGTACAGACAGGAGAAGGTGACGATGTGCGGCAGCCGCCGCACCGGGTCGCCGACCACCTCGACCTCGGGCACCAGCTGCGGCACCCGGGTGCGGATCCGCTCCACCAGCGCGTGCAGCCGGGCGTTCTCCCGCTCGGCCTCGGCCCGTACGGCGCGCAGCGAGGCGGCCGCGGCCACGATCGCCGGGACGTTGACGTAGCCGGGCACCCGGCCGCCCTCGCGCTCGTCGGCCGGCAGCGGCGAGGAGTACCGGACCCCCTTGCGCACGGCGAGGACCCCGACCCCGGGCGGCCCGCCCCACTTGTGCGCGCTCGCGGTCAGCAGCGACCAGCCCGCCGGGACGTCCGTCCGCCCGACGCTCTGCGCCGCGTCCACCAGCAGCGGCACCCCGGCCTCGGCGCACAGCGCGGCGACCTCGCCGACCGGCTGGACGGTGCCCACCTCGTGGTTGGCGCTCTGCAGCGCGGCCAGCGCGGTGTCCGGGCGCAGCAGGGCGCCGAAGACCTCCGGGTCCACGCGCCCGGTGCGGTCCACCGGGGCGACCGAGACCGAGCCCCCGCCCGCCTCTCCGCCGGCCTCCGGCCGGGGGTACCCCCATCGCTCGGCGACGTGCAGCACGCTGGAGTGCTCCACCGCGGAGTGCACCAGGTGCGCGCCGCGACGCCGGTTCCCGGTCAGGGCGCCCAGCAGGCCGAGTTGGACGGCCTGGGTCCCGCTCGCGGTGAAGGCGATCTCGTCCGCCCGCGCGCCCAGGACGGCGGCCACCGTCTCGCGGGCGGCGTCCAGCAGCATCCGGGCCTGTCGGCCGGAGCGGTACAGCCGGGCCGGATCGGCCCAGCCCTCGTCCAGGGCGGCGGTCAGGGCCTGCCGCGCGACGGGGTGCAGAGGGGCCGTCGAAGCCACGTCGAAGTACACGGTCACATTTAACGACACACCTGGGAGCGTCTCCGCTCCGGTCGCGCGGCTCACCGGCCGTCAGTCGATCATCCTTAATGTCCGCTTCGTCCGCGACCGACGGGCCGTCACTCACGTTGTTCGAGGTCATCCCCCGATCGGGCGTATGGACCTCGAATGCCTACGATGACCTGCGACGTAGCCCTTGCCGGGCCTGATCGGGCGACCGGGCGGCGCGTTACCGGGGGCTGCCCGTCAGGAGCGCATAAGGCTGGAGTAGGGTTTGGCCCGCATAAGCATTCAAACCGTGCCCGTGGACGGGTCGCCAGGGAGGCTCACAATCCTCCTTCGGTGCGACGCGAAGGCGGGCGAGACTTCGGGAAGGCGCTACGTGAGTCCCAACGGCTCCGACCGCTCGCCGCGGCGCACGATGCGGCGGAAGCTGCCTCAGGCGCTGGCACTGGGCCTCGTCATCGCGACCGCCACCGGCTGCTCGGCCAACGACCTCCCCAGGCTTGGCCTCCCGAGCCCGGTCACGACGGAAGGGCCCTTGGTCCTCCGGATGTGGCAGGGCTCCTGGATCGCGGCGCTGGTGGTCGGCGTACTGATGTGGGGTCTGATCATCTGGAGCGTGATCTTCCACCGGCGCAAGCGCACCGGTGTGGAGATCCCCCCGCAGACCCGGTACAACGTGCCCATCGAGGCGCTCTACACCGCGGTCCCCATCATCATCGTCTCGGTCCTCTTCTACTTCGTCGCCCGCGACGAGGCGAAGCTGACATCGGTCTCCGCGAAGCCGCAGCACTACGTCAACGTGGTGGGCTTCCAGTGGAGCTGGGCGTTCAACTACGAGAACACCGAGACCCCCGACCCGGCCAACAAGGACGCCGCGTACGAGGTCGGTACGCCCAAGGACGTTCCGACGCTCTGGCTGCCGGTCAACGAGACGGTGCAGTTCCGGCTCACCTCTCGTGACGTCATCCACGACTTCTGGCCCGTCAACTTCATGATGAAGATGGACGTCGTGCCGGGCGTGGTGAACAAGTTCGAGGTCACCCCGACCGTCAAGGGCGACTACGTGGGCAAGTGTGCCGAGCTCTGCGGCGAGGACCACTCGCGCATGCTGTTCAACGTCAAGGTCGTCGACCGCGCCGACTACGACAAGCACCTGGCCGACCTTCGTGCCAAGGGCCAGGAAGGTGCGGTGCCTTCCGGCCTCATCACCATGGGAAGTGAAGCGAAGTGACCATCCTCAACGAGCCCGCCGCGGCCGGCGGGGGCGCCGAGGCCGTCACGGTCGGGGCGCAGCGGACCCGGAAGCCGGGTTCGACCATCATCAAGTGGTTGACCACCACTGACCACAAGACGATCGGCACCCTGTACCTGGGCACGTCGTTCGCCTTCTTCCTGATCGGTGGCATCCTCGCCCTGGTCATGCGCGCCGAGCTGGCTCGTCCCGGGACCCAGATCCTGTCGAACGAGCAGTTCAACCAGGCGTTCACGATGCACGGCACGATCATGCTGCTGATGTTCGCGACGCCGCTGTTCGCGGGCTTCGCGAACTGGATCATGCCGCTGCAGATCGGCTCCCCGGACGTGGCCTTCCCGCGTCTGAACATGTTCGCGTACTGGCTGTACCTCTTCGGTTCGACCATCGCGGTCTGCGGCTTCCTGACCCCGAACGGTGCCGCCGACTTCGGTTGGTTCGCCTACTCCCCGCTGTCGGACGCGGTGCACTCGCCCGGTATCGGCGGCGACATGTGGATCATGGGTCTGGCCTTCTCCGGCTTCGGCACGATCCTCGGTGCGGTCAACTTCATCACCACGATCATCTGCATGCGCGCTCCGGGCATGACGATGTTCCGGATGTCGATCTTCGTCTGGAACGTCCTGCTGACCTCGGTGCTGGTCCTGCTGGCCTTCCCGGTCCTGGCCGCCGCGCTGTTCGCCCTGGAGGCCGACCGCAAGTTCGGTGCCCACGTCTTCGACCCGGCCAACGGCGGGGCGATGCTGTGGCAGCACCTGTTCTGGTTCTTCGGCCACCCCGAGGTGTACATCATCGCGCTGCCGTTCTTCGGCATCGTGTCGGAGATCATCCCGGTCTTCAGCCGCAAGCCGATGTTCGGCTACTCCGGTCTGATCGCGGCCACCATCGCGATCGCCGGTCTGTCCGTGACGGTGTGGGCGCACCACATGTACGTCACCGGACAGGTACTGCTGCCGTTCTTCTCCTTCATGACCTTCCTGATCGCGGTCCCGACCGGTGTGAAGTTCTTCAACTGGGTCGGCACCATGTGGAAGGGCTCGCTGAGCTTCGAGACGCCGATGCTGTGGACGGTCGGCTTCCTGGTCACCTTCCTCTTCGGTGGTCTGACCGGTGTCCTGCTGGCCTCGCCGCCGATCGACTTCCACGTCTCGGACTCGTACTTCGTCGTCGCCCACTTCCACTACGTGGTCTTCGGCACCGTCGTCTTCGCGATGTTCGCCGGCTTCCACTTCTGGTGGCCGAAGATGACCGGCAAGATGCTGGACGAGCGCCTCGGCAAGATCACCTTCTGGACGCTGTTCTTCGGCTTCCACACCACCTTCCTGGTGCAGCACTGGCTCGGTGCGGAGGGCATGCCCCGCCGTTACGCCGACTACCTGGCCTCGGACGGCTTCACCACCCTGAACACCGTCTCGACCATTGGCTCCTTCGTGCTCGGCCTGTCGATCCTGCCGTTCCTCTACAACGTCTGGAAGACCGCCAAGTACGGCGAGAAGGTCGCCGTGGACGACCCGTGGGGCTTCGGCCGCTCGCTGGAGTGGGCGACCTCCTGCCCGCCGCCGCGGCACAACTTCCTCACCCTGCCCCGGATCCGCTCCGAATCCCCGGCCTTCGACCTCCACCACCCGGAGATCGCCGCGCTGGACTACCTGGAGAACCACGGTGAGCCGGCCAAGCACCTCGCCGGCGTGACCCCGGCGAAGTACGACGCCCCGCAGCTGGGCAAGGGCAAGAAGGAGGGCGACGCCTGATGAAGGAACAGGGAAAGATCTTCCTCGGCCTGTCGGTCTTCGTGCTGGCCATGGCCATCACCTACGGCCTGTGGACCAACAACTCGGGCCCGGGTCTGGAGGCCGCCGGTACCACGGCGCTGTTCCTGGCCTTCGCCCTCTGCGCCTTCATCGGGTACTACCTCGCCTTCACCGCCCGCCGGGTGGACAGCGGCGCGGGTGACAACCCCGAGGCCGAGGTCGCGGACGACTCCGGCGAGCTGGGCTTCTTCGCCCCGCACAGCTGGCAGCCGCTCTCGCTGGCGCTCGGTGGCGCGCTCGCCTTCCTGGGCGTGATCTTCGGCTGGTGGCTGATGTTCTGGGCCGCCCCGATCATCGCGATCGGCATCTTCGGATGGGTCTTCGAGTTCTACCGCGGCGAGAACCAGAACCAGTAGGGTTCGGCTTCCGCCGACAGGGCCGGTTCCCCCGCACGGGGGAACCGGCCCTGTCGTGTCCCGGGGTGACCGCCTCACTCGCCCGGGTGAACGACGGGTCGCTCGGATGTCGTTCGGAGCAGGGCGTTCCTACGATCTGATTAATCGTGCGAAATCCTGGGAGGCGGCCATGGCCGACAGGCGCGGAATCGCAGGTATAGGCGGCATCTCGCTGACCCTCGCAGTGCTGGCCCCGCTGGCCGCCTGCTCATCCGGTGACGAGTCCGGACCCCACCGGGTGGACGCGGCCCGGCTCGTCCACCTCTCGGCCAAGGGCAAGGTCGACCCGTCCCAGCCGCTCACCGTGACGGCCGTGGAGGGCAGCCGGATCACCGACGTCACGGTGGTCGGCCCGGACGGCCGGGTGGTGGCCGGCAAGCTCGCCGACGACCAGCGCAGCTGGCAGACCACCGGCCGACTGAAGGCCGACACCGCGTACAGCGTCCGGATCTCCGCCGACGACGGCAGGAACGGCCGCGGCGACACCACCGTCGGCTTCAGCACCCTGGCCGGCCAGCGCGTACTCAACGCCAAGCTCGGCCCGGACTCCTCCGGCAGCGGCGTCTACGGCGTCGGCCAGCCGCTCACCGTGCAGCTCTCGCAGGCGGTGAAGGACCCGCAGGCCCGCCAGGAGGTCGAACGGGCCCTGACGGTGACCTCCCAGCCCGCCGTCACGGGCGGCTGGTACTGGGTGGACGACAAGAACCTGCACTTCCGCCCGGAGGAGTACTGGCCGGTCGGGACGACCGTCTCGCTGGCCTTCGACGGCACCGGCACCCGGATCGCGGACGGCCTCTACGGCGGCGACCGCAGCTCGCTGCGGCTGCGGATCGGGGCGCGGGTCGAGACGGTGATCGACGCGGCCGCCCACGAGCTCACCCTGAAGCGCGATGGCCAGGTGCTCCGGACCATCCCGGTGACCACCGGCAGGCCCGGCTTCGACACCCGCAACGGCATCAAGGTGGTGCTCGGCCAGGAGCGCTCGGTCCGGATGAACGGCGAGACGATCGGTATCCCGACCGGCACCTCGGATTCCTACGACCTGAACGTCGAGTGGGCCACCCGGGTGACGTGGAGCGGCGAGTACGTCCACGCGGCGCCCTGGTCGGTCAGTTCCCAGGGCATCGACAACGTCAGCCACGGGTGCACCGGCATGAGCACCGACAACGCCAAGTGGTTCTACGACAACACCCGGGTGGGGGACCTGGTCACGGTGGTGAACAGCCGCGGCGCCAAGATGGAGCCCTTCGGCAACGGCTTCGGGGACTGGAACGTCTCCTGGACGGACTGGGTCAAGCACAGCGCCCTCGGACAGCCCCTCAGCACCACCGCGCCGGCCTCCCAGGCCCCTGCCGCGGGGATGATGCGGCCGGAGGTCTGAGGCTGTTATTCGCCCGCTTTGTGCTGGTCGCCCGCTCGCCTCCGGGGCGCTCTGACCCGGTGCCGACGGTCGGCGCTCCGGCGCTCGTGCCTCGCTTGTCGCTTCTCCCTTTCGGCACCGGCGCGCCCCTTCGGCTCGGGGCGGGGGAGTAACAGCTCGGGGGTGACTCAGGCCTCGGGGTAGGCCAGCTGCAGCGCGGTGACCACGGCGGCCAGGGCGTCTGCGTGGGACAGGCCCAGACGGTTCGCCCGTTCGGCGTACTCGCCGGCGGCCGCGGCGGCCAGCCGGTGGGCGGTGTCCCCGGTGGCGGCGATCAGGGTGCCGCGCCGGCCGTGGGTCTCCACCACGCCGTCCGCCTCCAGCTCCCGGTAGGCCCGTGCCACCGTCCCGGCGGCGAGGCCCAGTTCCTCGGCCAGCGCCCGGACGGTGGGCAGCCGCAGCCCGGTCGGCAGCTCGCCGGAGCGGGCCCGCTCGGCGATCTGGGCGCGGATCTGCTCGTACGGGGGAGTGGCGGCGGCGGGGTCGACGGACAGCTGCACGGGGGCTCCTGGAGAGGCGGTGCGGGTACAGGAAAGCCCGAGGGCCGCCGACCAGGTGAACTCTGGTCAGCGGCCCTCGGGGTGACGCCGGGGTGCGTACGGGATCAGTGGTGGCCGTGGCCGCTGGTGATCTCGTGGTGCTCCTCGCTGGTCGGCTTGGGGATCTGGCTGCCCTCGCCGTAGAAGCCGCGGGAGAGCTTGGCCCGGGTGCGGGTGAGGACGCCGGCCTTGCGGGCCACGCCGTTCTCGTCCGTCTGGGCCGGCAGCTCGATCGGCTGGACCTGCTCGTGCGCCGTGAGCTTGAACAGGTCCTTCTGCGGCAGCTGGGCGTGGACCTCGACGAACTCACCGTGCGGCAGGCGCTTGATGACACCCGTCTCGCGGCCGTGCAGCACCTTCTCCTTGTCACGGCGCTGCAGACCGAGGCACCAGCGCTTGGTGATGATGAAGGTGATGACCGGCACCGCGAAGAAGCCGACGCGGACGAAGTAGGTGATCGAGTTGAGCGACAGGTGGAAGTGCGTCGCGAACAGGTCGTTGCCACCACCGACCAGCAGCACCAGGTACAGGCTGATCCAGGCGGCACCCAGGGCGGTGCGGACCGGGGCGTTGCGCGGGCGGTCCAGGATGTGGTGCTCGCGCTTGTCGCCGGTGATCCAGCCCTCGATGAACGGGTAGACCGCGATCGAGACCAGGACCAGCGGGAAGATCATCAGCGGGATGAAGACACCCAGGTTCAGGGTGTGGCCCCACAGGCTGATCTCCCAGCCCGGCATGACACGGATCAGACCCTCGGAGAAGCCCATGTACCAGTCGGGCTGGGCGTCGGTCGACACCTGGTCCGGACGGTACGGGCCGTAGGCCCAGATCGGGTTGATCGTGGCGATCGCCGAGATGGCGGCGATGAGGCCGAAGACCAGGAAGAAGAAGCCACCGGCCTTGGCCATGTAGACCGGCATCAGCGGCATGCCGACGACGTTCTTCTCGGTCTTGCCCGGGCCCGCCCACTGGGTGTGCTTGTGGTAGAAGACCAGGATCAGGTGCGCCACCAGCAGGCCGAGCATGATGCCCGGGATCAGCAGCACGTGGATGGTGAAGAACCGCGGCACGATGTCGTGGCCGGGGAACTCGCCCCCGAACAGGAACATCTGGACGTAGGTGCCGATCAGCGGGACCGCGAGGATCGCGCCTTCCATGAAGCGGATACCGGTACCCGACAGCAGGTCGTCCGGCAGCGAGTAGCCGAAGAAGCCGTCGAACATGCCCAGGATCAGCAGCAGGAAGCCGAAGACCCAGTTGATCTCACGCGGCTTGCGGAACGCGCCGGTGAAGAACACGCGCATCATGTGGACGAGCATCGCGGCCACGAAGACCAGGGCGGCCCAGTGGTGGATCTGACGGATCAGCAGACCGCCGCGGACCTCGAAGCTGATGTCCACCGTGGAGGCGTACGCCTCCGACATCCCGATGCCCTTGAGCGGCACGTACGAGCCGTTGTAGACGACCTCGGCCATCGACGGCTTGAAGAACAGCGTCAGGTAGACACCGGTCAGGATGATGATGATGAAGGTGTAGAGGCAGATCTCGCCCAGCATGAAGGACCAGTGGTCCGGGAAGATCTTGCGCAGGTTGGCCTTGGCGAGGGAGTAGATCCCCAGCCGGCCGTCCGTCCAGTCAGCCGCGGCTTCCCACTTGTTGGCGGGCTTGGCGCGCGTGCTGGAGGGCTTGGCGGCACCGGTCGTGGTGCTGCTCGCGCTACTCATCGAGCACGCTCCCAGAAGCTCGGGCCGACAGGCTTCTCGAAGTCGCCGGTGGCGACCAGATTGCCCTTCTCGTCAGTGGTGATCTTCAGCTGCGGCAGCGGGTGGCCGGCCGGGCCGAAGATGACGCGCGCGCCGTCCGCCAGGTCGAAGGTCGACTGGTGGCAGGGGCAGAGCGCGTGGTGGGTCTGCTGCTCGTACAGGCTGATCGGGCAGCCGACGTGGGTGCAGATCTTGGAGTAGGCGAGGATGCCCTCGAAGCCCAGGTCCTTGGACTTGTCGTCCTTGATGTCGTCCGGCGCGATGCGCACCAGCATCAGGGCGTCCTTGGCGATCCGCTGCTGGAAGTCCTCGCTGTGGGTGGTCAGACCCTCCGGCATGGCGAAGGTCAGCGAGCCGACGGCGATGTCCTCGGGCTTCATCGGCTGCATGGTGTTCATGTTGATGAGCGCCAGCGGCTTGGCCTGGGTCGCCTCCTTCCAGCCCGTCTCCTGCAGCTTCTTCTCGGGCAGCGGGCCCAGGTCGCGGAGCAGGACCACGCCGGAGAGCGGGACCAGCGCCATCGAACCGATGAGGGTGTTGCGGATCATCTTGCGGCGACCGAAGCCGGACTCGGCGGCACCGGTCTTGAACTGCTCGATGACGTCCGCGCGAACCTCGTCGGAGGCCTCGATCGGGTGACGCTCGGACGGCATCTCGACGTCCGACATCAGGGTGCGGGCCCAGTGGACCGCGCCCGCGCCGATCATGAACAGGGCGACGCCCAGGGTCAGACCGAGCGCGAAGTTCAGCGCGCTGACCTTCCCCAGCGGGAAGATGTAGACGATCTTGTCCGGGTCGATGGCCACGTACGAGGCGATGAAGCCGATGGTGGCGAGCATCGAGACCACGAACATCAGCGAGACCTGGCGCTCGGCGCGCTTGGCGGCCCGCTCGTCGATGTCGGTGCGACGGGGCTCGTGGGCCGGCAGGCCCGGGTCGGCGAAGGGGTTGCCGTGCTCGGCGACCTCGCCGGCGGAGCCGTGCGGCTCCGGGAGCTTCTCTTCTGACATGTCGTGGCTCATGACTTCTTGGCCTTGGTGGTGTGGGCGGCGACCCAGATCGCGACCGCGATGAGCGTGCCGAGACCGAAGATCCAGCCGAACAGACCCTCGGTCACCGGACCGAGGCTGCCCAGCGTGAGACCACCGGGGTTGGGCTCTTCGCTAGTGGTGTGGCGGACGAAGGCCACGATCTGCTTCTTCTGCTCCTCGGGCATGGTGGTGTCCGGGAACGACGGCATGTTCTGCGGGCCGGTCTGCATGGCCTCGTAGATGTGCTTGGCGTCCACGCCCTCCAGCGACGGGGCGTACTTGCCCTTGGTCAGGGCACCGCCCTGGCCGGCGAAGTTGTGGCACTGGGCGCAGTTGGTGCGGAACAGCTCGCCACCCTTGGAGATGTCCTCGGGGTCGGTCGAGGTGTACTGCTTCTCCTCCGGCGTCACCGGGCCGGGGCCGAGGGAGGCGACGAAGGCGGCGAGCTGGTCGATCTCGGCCTGCGTGTAGATGTTCTTCTTGCGCGGCACCTGGGCGCCGGGCTGCTGGGCCGGCATGCGGCCGGTGCCGACCTGGAAGTCGACAGCGGCGGAGCCCACGCCGACCAGGCTCGGACCGTCGCTGCCGCCCTGGCCGTTCAGGCCGTGGCAGGAGGAGCAGCCCACGGCGAAGAGCTTCTTGCCCTCATCGATCGCGAGCGACTGCGCGGCGACGTCGGCCTGCGCCTTGTCGGCGGGCGCGAACGCGGCGTACAGCCCCCCGGTTGCCGCCAGGGCGAGAAGTAGGACGACCAGCGCCGCCAATGGGTGGCGCCGTCGTGCGGAGAGCTTTTTCACGGAATAACCCCGGTGTCAGGATCTGGTCGACTGGTGGGTGCACCCGGCTGCCGGTCTGGCCGGCACGAGGCTGCCTGTTCCAAGGCTGCGCGCGCGGTCGGTCGGTGGGAGCGTCGGCACCGGCAGAAGCGGCCCGTCGCCGATGAGGGCGGGGGCCGCAGCCGGTGGCCAGCGACCTGATCAGCTGGTTACTTGATCAGGTAGATGGTCGCGAACAGGCCGATCCACACGACGTCGACGAAGTGCCAGTAGTACGACACGACGATCGCGGCGGTGGCCTGCTCGTGCGTGAAGCGCTTGGCTGCGTACGTCCGTCCCAGGACCAGCAGGAAGGCGATCAGACCACCCGTCACGTGCAGCCCGTGGAAGCCGGTGGTCAGGTAGAACACCGTGCCGTACGGGTCGGAGGACAGCGAGAGGCCGTCCTTCTTGACCAGCTCGGTGTACTCGTAGACCTGGCCGCCGATGAAGATCGCGCCCATCATGAACGTGATGATGAACCACATGCGGAGCTTCTTCACGTCCCCGCGCTCGGCGGCGAACACACCGAGCTGGCAGGTCAGCGAGGAGAGCACCAGGATGGTCGTGTTGACCGAGGAGAAGCCCACGTTCAGGGCGTGCGCCTTCTCGGTCCAGAACTCGGCTCCCTTGACGGAGCGGAGCGTGAAGTACATCGCGAAGAGGGCCGCGAAGAACATCAACTCGGAACTGAGCCAGACGATCGTTCCGACGCTGACCATGTTCGGTCGGTTGACCGATCCGTGCGCGTGCCCGGTTTCTACTGCTGTTGCTGTCGCCACGACGGACATTATGTCGGTCCCTTATTCCGTCTTCACGTCGGGGGGTGTCCCTCGGAGTGTCCGGTGCGTGCGGTATGCCCGCTTGGCCGTCGACGGGGTGTCCGGGCGGGGGCTGAGCAGCGGCGTGTCCCTTTTCTGACGGTTCCTCGGCGAGCCCGCGACCCCCTTGCCCGGCGCGTCGTTGCACGGTCGGCGCGGCGTCGGGTTGTAGGGGACGGGGCGCCGCATCGGCCGTCCGGGTGGTCTCGGTGGGTCCGGGTGACGGGCCGTCCTCCGGGTGGGTGAGCCGTGGGCGCGGCGGCTTGAGCGGGAACGTGCGCGAGGGGGACCCGGGACGGGGGGAAACGGGAGTAGCATCCGGATCAGGTGAACGTGGTCCGGATCACACTTGAGGGAGCAGGGTCCATGGCGTACACGACCGACGAGACGCTCACCGTCCTCGTCTACAGCGACGACCGCAACACCCGCGAGCAGGTGCTGACGGCGCTCGGCCGTCGACCCGCCGAGGATCTTCCGGAGCTGTCCTACCTGGAGTGCGCGACCACCCCCGCGGTGCTCAAGGCGCTGGAGAAGGGCGGCATCGACCTCTGCGTCCTGGACGGCGAGGCGGTGCCGGCCGGCGGGCTCGGCCTCGGGCGCCAGCTCAAGGACGAGATCTACGGCTGCCCGCCGGTGCTGGTGCTGATCGGCCGGCCGCAGGACTCCTGGCTGGCCGCCTGGAGCAGGGCCGATGCCGCGATCTCCCGCCCGGTGGACCCGGTCGCGCTGGCCGGGGCGGTCGCCACCCTGCTGCGGGCGCGGCTGGCGAAGCGGGCCCCGGCCGCGCGTTGAGCGGGGTTGTCTCAGTACTAGAGAAGACACCGCCGTAGGAACCCCACCGCTCGATAGGCTGGCTCCATCCGTACGGACCTCCCCGGTACAGGGGAACCCACGACAGCTGGAGTCAGCCATGGTGAACGTGAACCCTGCGAACGGCGGTAGCGACCCCGCGCAGGTGGTCCGCACCTGGCCGGACCTCCTGGCGGCACTGTTGAAGGGGGAGGACCTCGACCGCCCGTCCACCGCGTGGGCGATGGACCGGATCATGAGCGGCGAGGCGTCCCCCGTCCAGGTGGCCGGGTTCATGGTGGCGCTGCGGGCCAAGGGCGAGTCGGTCGACGAGATCGCCGGTCTGGTCGACGCGATGTACGAGCACGCCGAGCCACTGGACATCCCCGGCCCGGCGGTGGACATCGTCGGCACCGGCGGGGACCGGGCGAAGACCGTCAACATCTCCACCATGTCGGCGATCGTCGCGGCGGCCGCCGGGGCCAAGGTGGTCAAGCACGGCAACCGGTCGGCCTCCTCCGCCAGCGGCTCCTCGGACGTGCTGGAGAAGCTCGGGGTGGCGCTGGACCTGTCGGCCCGCCGGGTGGCCGAGGTGGCCGAGGAGGTCGGGCTCACCTTCTGCTTCGCGGCGAAGTTCCACCCCTCGATGCGGCACGCCGCCACCGCGCGGCGCGACCTCGGGGTGCCCACCGCCTTCAACATCCTCGGCCCGCTGACCAACCCGGCCAAGGTCACCTCGCACGCGATCGGCTGCTTCGACACGCGGCTCGCCGGGCTGATCGCCGGGGTGCTCGCCGGGCGCGGGGCGACCGCGCTGGTGTTCCGCGGCGACGACGGGCTGGACGAACTGACCATCACCACCACCTCGCAGGTGTGGCTGGTGCGCGACGGGGTGGTCACCGAGACCTCCTTCGACCCGCGGGACGTCGGCATCGAGCTGGTCGGCATCGAGGCGCTGCGCGGGGCGGACGCCGCCTACAACGCCGAGGTCGCGCGCAGGCTGCTGGCCGGAGAGCACGGGCCGGTGCGGGACGCCGTGCTGCTGAACACCGCGGCGGCGCTGGTGGCGCTCGACCTGGGCGACGCGCCGCTGCCGGAGCAGCTCGCCGCGGGCATGGCGCGGGCGGCGGAGGCGATCGACTCGGGCGCCGCGCGGGACCTGCTGCGGCGCTGGGCGGACGCCACCAGCCGGTAGCCGAGGCGGAAGTCGAGGGCCCGTACCGGTTCGCCGGTGCGGGCCCTTCGCACGTCCCGAGCACGCGTCCCGAGTGCACGCCCCGAGCCGAAGTGGCGCGCCGGCGCCGAAAGTTGAAAAGCGACAAGCGAGGTACGGGCGCCGGAGTGACGAGCGTCGGCGTCGGGTTCGAGCGCCCCGGAGACGAGGGGGCGAAGGCGCTGTCCGGATGGTGGATGCCTGTTTGACCACCCGGCGGGCCCGACCTAGAGTCTTGGCCAGGTCATGAGTGACAGCGTCAAGCCCCAGCTTGCTGTCCGGCAACCCTCCGTCCGTGGCGGGGTGCCCTGGGTGAGGACCGGGTCGCTCGGCAAGCCGTCCGTGCGACAAGCGCGGACGCCCGACGACTAGCACTCCCGGGGTCCCTCATCCCTGAAGGAGTGCATCCTCATGTCCCTCTCCACCGAAATCTGCGCGCCGCTCGCCGTCCTGGGCCGCGACGTCCAGGTCCCGCTGGCCAGCGGGGAGAAGGTCGGCTACGCGGCGCTCGACTACGCCGCCAGCGCGCCGGCGCTCCAGCGGGTGTGGGACGACGTCGCCGCCTACGCGCCGTACTACGGCAGCGTGCACCGGGGCGCCGGGTACCTCTCCCAGCTCTCCACCGACCTGTTCGAGCAGAGCCGCCGGACCGTCGCCGAGTTCCTCGACCTGCGCGAGGGCGACCAGGTGGTCTTCACCCGCGCCACCACCGACTCGCTCAACCTGCTGGCCGCCGCCGTGCCGGCCGGCACCCGGGTGTTCGCCTTCGAGACCGAGCACCACGCCTCGCTGCTGCCCTGGGCGCACGCCGGGCTGGAGGTCAGCTACCTGCGGGCGCCGCGCTCGCGGGCCGAGGCGGTGGCCGCACTGGACGCCGCACTGGCCGCGGCGCCCGAGGGGCCGAAACTGCTGTGCGTCACGGGCGCCTCCAACGTGACCGGCGAGCTGTGGCCGGTCGCCGAGCTGACCGGGACCGCGCACCGGCACGGCGCCCGGGTGGTGCTGGACGCCGCCCAGCTGGCCCCGCACCACCGGGTCTCGGTGCGCGAGTTGGACGTCGACTGGATCGCCTTCTCCGGCCACAAGCTGTACGCGCCGTTCGGCGCCGGGGTGCTGGCCGGGCGCTCCGACTGGCTGGACGCGGCCCGGCCGTACCTGGCCGGCGGCGGGGCGACCCGGACGGTGGCGCGGGAGGTGGACGGCTCGGTGGCCGTCCAGTGGCACACCGGCCCGGCCCGGCACGAGGCCGGTTCGCCGAACGTCATCGGCGCCTACGCGATCGCCTCGGCCTGCCGGGCGCTGACCGAGGCCGGCTTCGACGCGCTGGAGGCCCGGGAGCGGCAGCTGGTCGAGCGGCTGACGGCGGGGCTGGCGGAGATCCCGCAGGTCAAGGTACTGAACCTGTTCGGGGCGGGCTCGGCCCGGGTGGGCGTGCTGTCCTTCGTCGTGCAGGGCTGGAACAGCTCGCACTTCTCGGCCGCGCTGTCCGCCGAGTACGGCATCGGGGTGCGCGACGGGCTGTTCTGCGCGCACCCGCTGGTGCGCACCCTGCTCGGCGACGAGGACGTCCCCCCGTCCGAGTGCGGGGCGCCCGAGCCCTCGCTGCCGGGCGAGCGCAGCCTGAACGCGATCCGGGTGAGCTTCGGCGCCGGGACCCCGGACGAGCACGTCGAGCGCTTCCTGACCGCCGTCCGCGAGCTGGTCACGGACGGCGCGGCCTGGAACTACCGCAACGAGGGCGGCCGTTGTGTGGCGACTGTGCAGATCGACAGGGGGCGTCGCGAGGGCTGAGCCCTACTCGTCCAGACCGAGGGCGAAGGCCGCTTCCAGGTCGTGCTGGGAGTAGGTGCGGAAGGCGATCTGGGTCTCGGTGTGGGCCACGCCCGGGACCTTGTTGAGCCGGCCCGGGATGACCTCGGCCAGGTCGTCGTGGCGGCGCACCCGGACCATCGCCACCAGGTCGTAGCCACCGGTCACCGAGTACACCTCGCTGACGCCCTCGATGGCAGCGATGGCCTCGGCGATCTCCGGGATGCGGTCGACACTGGTCTTGATCAGGACGATGGCGGTGATCACTGTTCGGGCTCCTTTGTGGGGTGCCGCCAGCGTATCGGGCCTCAGCGGGCACGTCTCGGGGGGTGACCGACGACGGTGCAGGCGTAGAGGAAGCCGGCCGAGAAGCCGATCACATGGACCAGGTAGGCCACCCCGGGCCCGGCCGAGTGCACCGACCACCACTGCAGGGCGAACCAGAGGCCGAGCACCAGCCAGGCCGGGAAGCGCAGCGGAAGGAAGAGGAGCAGCGGGACCAGGGTGGTCACCCGAGCACGCGGGTGGAAGCGCAGATAGGCGCCGAGCACCCCGGAGATCGCGCCGGAAGCGCCGATCAGGACCCGGGTCGCATCCGCCGAGTGCGCCTCGGCGAGGGCGAAGCCGTACGCGGCCAGGCTGCCGGCCGCCAGGTAGAAGAGGAGGAACCTGGCTCGGCCGAGCCGTCGTTCGACGGTGGGACCGAAGACATAGAGGAAGAGCAGGTTGCCCAGCAGGTGCAGCCAGCCGGCGTGCAGGAAGAGGCCGGTGAGGGCGGACACCGCCGGGTGCTTGCCCGGGGTGGGGGCGGCCGGGCAGCCGGGGACGGGGTCGGGCGCCTCGGCGAGCTGTTCGGCGGTCAGCGGGTGTCCGGTCAGCAGTTCGGCCGGGACGGCGCCCCAGCGCTGCTCGTACCTCTGCTCGGCGCAGACCCGGGCCTGGTCCCGGCCGTACAGCGGGTTGAGCCCGGCGGCGGGGCCGAGCAGGAAGACCAGGGTGTTGACCGCGATCAGGGCGTAGGTGACCGCCGGGGCGGGCACCGCCGGGGGGCCGTCCCGCGCGTCGGTGTGGTCGGGGGCCGCGAGCGCCATGCGGCCAAGCATCCCTCCGGACGGCGCAGGTGACACGGCGGTTTACGGCAGGTGGACTAGCCCTCACTGTTCCGGCAACCGGTGGCCGTGACGGTTGCCCCAGGCAATAGGCTGGGGGCGGGCATTCCCGCCTCCCGCCGCCGACGCCGGGGCCCCGGGGGGAGCGCCTAGCCCACCCAGGGACCAGCCGAGAGGATCCCCGATGACCGTCCCCGCTCTGACCGCCGAGACGCGCTGGCGCTGCACGCTGTGCAGCAACCTCACCCGCTTCGACGTGACCCGCACCGCGCGGGTGACCGAGTTCCTGCACTTCGACCTGGCCGGCGAATCCAAGGTCGAGGAGACCGAGGTGCTCAGCGAGACGATCGAGTCGGTGCGCTGCCGCTGGTGCAACGCGGTGGACCAGGTCGAGCTGGTGGCCCGTCCTGGCGCCGAGGGCGCGGAGGCCCCCGCCGCGTAGGGCTGATCCCCGCCGGTGCGGCGGGCGGTGCGCGACGCGCCCGTCCGCCGCACGGGACAATACAGACAAGACGCACGGAGCGTGACGACGGGGGCGGCCGCGGCCGCACCCGCTGGACCAGGATCGGAGCCGAGGACGTGGTGGACGCAGCGAAGGAGCCCGCCGAAGCGCAGGGGCTTCAGCCCGCTGCGCCGGCACCGGAGCCGGGCGCCGAGACGGTCCCGTCGGAGACCCCTCTCACGGAGACCCCCCTCCCGGCGGCCGCTGCCCCGGAGAGCGCGGAGTCCGGTGACTCCGGTGATGCCGACGCCGCTTCGGAGCTCGCGGTCGAGAAGCTCGACCGGCCGCTGCCCGAGGGGGTGCGCCGGCGGGTGGTCGGGCTGGCCTCGGACGCGCTGGGCGGGCTGCCGCCCGCGGAGCTGCCGCAGAGCCTGCGTCAGTACGTCAAGTTCACCCCCGTGCGGCGCGCCAAGTACGCGGCCACCGCGCTGGCGGCGGCGCTGGAGTCCGAGCCGGCCTTCCGGGTGCGGATAGCGGAGCGGCTGCGGCTGGGCCAGCCGGATCTGGTGAAGGCGCTGGAGTCGGGCACCGTCCCCAGCGCCGCCGATCCGATGGACGTCGCAGCCGCGGCCTACCTGGTGCGTTCGGCCGGCTGGAGCCGGCTGGTCGCCGAGGCCGGCGAGGAGGCCGAGCGGGCGGGCGCCGAGGACGCGGCCGCGGAGGCCACCCGGCTGGTGGAGAAGCTGCAGGCCGAGCTGGCCGAGGTGCGGGCGGCCGCGCGGACCGACCTGGACCGGCAGCGCGCGGAGTTCGAGGGCGTCCGGCGGGAGGCCGAGTCGCTGCGCAAGAAGGTGCGCTCGCTGGAGAGCGACACCCGCCGGGCGCAGGCCGAGACCCGGCGGGTGACCGGGGAACTGGAGGCCGCGAAGGCGCAGGCCGTGACCGAGCGCAGCGCGGCCGAGAGCGAGGCGCGGCGGCTGCGGCACCGGGTGTCCGAGCTGGAGAACGCCGCCGAGCAGGGCCGCCGTTCGGCCCGCGAGGGGCGCGGCGTCGAGGACATGCGGCTGCGGCTGCTGCTGGACACCGTGCTGCAGTCGGCGCAGGGGCTGCAGCGGGAGCTGGCGCTGCCGGTCTCCCAGATCCGTCCGGCGGACCTGGTGGAGGCGGTGGTGCCGGGGGCGGCCTCGCCGCACGACGTGGCCCGGCGCGGCCTGGCCGAGGACGATCCGGCGCTGCTGGACCAGCTGCTGGCGATCCCGCAGGTTCACCTGGTGGTGGACGGCTACAACGTGACCAAGACCGGCTATCCGACGCTGCCGTTGGAGCAGCAGCGGATCCGGTTGTTGGGCGGGCTGGCGATGCTGGCCCAGCGCACCCAGGCGGAGGTCACCTGTGTGTTCGACGGGCAGGACCTGGACGTTCCGGTGATCATGGCGCCACCGCGTGGGGTTCGGGTACGGTTCAGTCGGACCGGGGAGACCGCGGACGAGTTGATCCGTCGTCTGGTGCGGGCCGAGCCGCAGGGCCGTCCGGTGGTGGTGGTGTCCACCGACCGGGAGGTCGCGGAGGGCGTGCGGAAGGCGGGCGCGCGCCCGGTGGCGTCGGTGCTGCTGCTGAACCGGCTGGCCCGGCCCTGACCTCGGGTCGGGCGGTGTGGAGCCCGGGCAGTGTCCGTTTTGCGAGGGTGTGCGGATCCCGTGAAGTCAGCGTGGGGGCCGGAGTTCACGCCTTCGGGGAGTGGCAAAACGGATAGATCTTCACTAGGGTCTGGCGTCAAACCTATTTTCCGGAATCTCATCCGATCAGGTGAGTCCGATGGAAGAAGGAGCCGGTCCCTTGGCCTCCCACCGCCGTCCCAAGCAGCCGAGCCGCGCGCGGGTCTCCGTGCTCACCGCTGCCGCTGCGACCGCGGTCGCCCTCTCCGCCCAGGTGGGTGCGCACGCGGCGCCGCAGCCGAGCAAGGACGACGTCAAGGCGCAGATCGACCAGCTCCAGCAGGAGCAGGAGCAGGCGGCGGAGAAGTACAACGGCGCCAAGGAGCGGGCCGACCAGCTCCGCAAACAGGCCGACCAGCTGCAGGACCAGGTGGCCCGCAGCCAGGACCAGATGACCCAGCTGCAGGCGGGCCTGGCCGAGGTGGCGGGCGACCAGTACCGCACCGGCGGCATCGACCCGTCCGTCCAGCTGATGCTCTCCTCCGACCCGTCCGGCTACCTGGAGAAGGCCTCCAGCGTCCAGCAGGCCAGCGCCAGCCAGACCGAGGCGCTCAAGAGCCTGCTCGACCAGCAGCGCCGGCTGGACCAGGAGAAGGCCGAGGCCGCCGCGGTCCTGTCCTCGCTGGACTCCACCACCAAGGACCTGAACCAGGCCAAGTCGGACGTCAACCAGAAGCTGAAGGCCGCCCAGGACCTGTTGAACTCGCTCAGCGCCGCCGACCGCGCCGCGCTGAAGGCCCAGCAGCAGCAGGACGACCGCGCCTCGCGCGGCACGGCCCGGGTCGACCTCAGCAGCCTGCCGCCTGCCAGCGGCTACGCGGCCGTGGCCGTCGCCAAGGCGATGAGCAAGCAGGGCTCGCCGTACCAGTGGGGCGCCACGGGGCCGAGCACCTTCGACTGCTCGGGCCTGATGCTCTGGTCGTACGCCCAGGCCGGCGTCTCGCTGCCGCGCACCTCGCAGGAGCAGGGCAACGTCGGTACCGCGGTGCCCTCGCTGGACCAGGCCCAGCCGGGCGACCTGGTGATCTACGGCAGCGACCGGCACCACGTCGGGATGTACATCGGCAACGGCATGGTGGTCCACGCGCCGCACACCGGGGACGTGGTGAAGGTGATGAAGGCCGACGCGATGCCGATCAACACGATCCGCCGGGTCTGACACCCCGACACGCCGGAAAGTCCGGGTTCCGCTCCTGTGATCCGCGCCACCCTCCTGTCGGGGGTGGCGCTTCGGGTTTGTCCGTTCCGTGGTCGGCCGGTGAGATCCGATCAGCTTTGCGTGCAGCAGCGATCACCATCGGTCATTTTCACAAAAGAACACGGGAAATCTTCCGTCTTTTTTCTGACAAGGATTTGAACGGATCACGGTTCAGTTACTAGGGTCGTGCCCCGAACCACCGCACTGTCGATCACCCAGCCTGGGTGGCGGCGGTGGTTACCGTCGAGTTCGCGAAACAGCGGGGCAGGTCGAAGTGACTGCCCGACAGGGGAGCCCAGTGGTCGGGGGCGCTGCGGAGCGGAGCCGGGGAACCACGTTCCTCCGGGGTGAATCGGCGCCAGGTCGGCCGCTGGAACGGCTGTGAGGCGTCGTAGGGCATGCTTCCGGCCCGAACCCGTCAGCTCACCCGGTAGGCGGACGTAGGAAGAAGGAGTCCGCCTTCGTGGCGTCCCATCGTCGTCCCAAGCCCGCCAGCCGCGCCCGTGTCTCGATCCTGACCGGTGTCGCCGCGGCAGCCGTCGCCCTCTCCGCGCAGTCCGGCGCGCACGCCGACCCGCAGCCGACCAAGGACCAGGTCAAGGAGCAGGTCGACCAGCTCAACGAGCAGGCCGAGCAGGCGACCGAGAAGTACAACGCCGCCCAGGAGAAGCAGCAGGCCCTGGAGAAGCAGGTCTCCGGCCTGCAGGACCAGGTGGCCCGGCAGCAGGCCCAGGTGACCGACATGCAGGGCGGGCTCGCCGAGATCGCCGGGGAGCAGTACCGCAACGGCGGCATATCCCCGACCGTCCAGCTGATGCTCTCCACCAGCCCGGACAACTTCCTCAACCAGGCCGGTGCGCTCAACCAGGCCGGTGACACCCAGAAGAACCAGCTGAAGCAGCTCCAGGAGGAGCAGCGCAAGCTCGACCAGGACCGCACCGAGGCCCAGGGCAAGCTCGCCGAGCTGGAGTCCACCACCCAGCAGCTGAAGACCTCCAAGGAGGAGGTCCAGAACAAGCTGAAGGCCGCGCAGGACCTGCTCAACACCCTGACCGAGCAGGAGCGCCAGGCGATCCGTCAGGCCGAGGAGAAGGCCGCGGCCGACGCCAAGGCCCAGGCCGACGCAGCCGCGAAGGCCGCCCAGCAGCAGCAGGCCGCCGCCGACCGCGCCTCGCGCGACAGCGGCCGCACCGACATCAGCTCGGGCTCGGGTTCGGGCTCCGCGGCCTCCTCCTCGCCGGTCGCCAAGCCGGCCGCCCCCGGCAGCTCGCACGGTGCCGCCGCGCTGGCCGCCGCCGCGAGCAAGGTCGGCAGCCCGTACGTGTGGGGCGCCACCGGCCCGGGCTCCTTCGACTGCTCCGGCCTGATGGTCTGGGCGTTCAACCAGGTCGGCGTGTCGCTGCCGCGCACCTCGCAGGAGCAGGCCGGCGCCGGCACCCGGATCGGCTCGGACATCTCCCAGGCCCAGCCCGGCGACCTGCTGATCTTCTACAGCGACGCCCACCACGTCGGCATCTACGCGGGCAACGGCCAGGTGCTGCACGCGCCCAAGCCGGGCGCCTCGGTCCGCTACGAGGCGGTCTCCAACATGCCGCTGGCCTCCATCGTGCGGGTCTGATCCCCGCCCAGGCCGTTTCGGGCCCGGTCCTCCACCACGGAGGGCCGGGCCTGCGGCTTTTCCGGCGACTTGGACGAATGTCCGATTGGGGGGCGAATATTCGGGTCAGGAGGGGTTTGGACTCGCTTGCCCGGACTCGCTAACGTCTGCCACCGGACTCCCGCTCGACGGCCGCCCGTTGGGGCGCGGCCGCGGGGCCGTGCCCCAGGATTGGAGCCGCCGCCGCCATGTCCGTGCACCGTCGTTCCCAACTGCTCGCCCGTGCGCTGGTGCTGACCGCGGCAGCCGCCACGGTCCTGAGCGTGACGGCCGGCGGCAGCGCCCAGGCCGCTCCCGGCGCGCCGGACACGCCCGATCTCAGGGACGTCAAGGCGCAGGTCGAGAAGCTGTACGACGAGGCCGAGCGGGCGTCCGAGAAGTGCAACGCCGCGCAGGAGGCGCAGAAGCGGCTCCAGAGCGAGACCACGCTCCTCCAGGGCGAGGTCGCCGCCGGCCAGGACCAGCTCAACCAGCTGCGCGGGGACCTCGCGACCGTGGCCGGGGCCGAGTACCGCGGCGGCGGGATGACCCAGACCGCCCAGCTGATGCTCTCCAGCGACCCCGCGTCCTACCTCGCCCGCGCCCGCACCTTCGGGCAGGCCGCCGAGCGGCAGCAGGAGACGCTGCACGAGCTGGTCGGCCGTCAGCGCAGGCTCGACCAGCGCCGAACCGAGACCGCGGGCAAGCTCGCCGAACTGGACCAGGCCCGGCGCTCGCTGGCCGAGAACAAGCAGCAGATCCAGCAGCGGCTGGCCAAGGCCCAGCAGCTGCTCAACAGCCTGAGCGCGGCCGAGCGGGCCCGGATGGTCGTCCAGGACGCCGACGACGCCGAGCAGCGCGCCACCCGCGGCACCGACCGGCTGGACCTCGGCACCACCCCGGCCGCCTCCGAGCGCGGGGCGGCCGCGCTGGCCGCCGCGGTGCGGATGATCGGCTCGCCGTACGTCTACGGATCCACCGGGCCCCGCGCCTTCGACTGCTCCGGTCTGATGTACTACAGCTGGCGGCAGGCCGGAGTGACCCTGCCGCGCACCTCGCAGGCCCAGGCTTTCGCCGGGCAGCGGATCAGCCTCTCCGAAGCGCGGCCGGGAGACCTGGTGATCTTCTACCGGGACATGCACCACGTCGGGATGTACGCCGGCGGCGGGGTGATGGTGCACGCCCCCTACCCGGGCGCCAAGGTGCGGTACGAGAGCGTCAACGCGATGCCGGTCGCGGGAGTGGTCCGGCTCTGAACGCGACGACCTCCGACCCGGCCGACATACCCGGTCGCGTGCTGTCCCGGCGCGCTGCGCTGCTGCTGGCGGCCGGCGGGCTGACCCAGCTGTCGCTGCCCCCGGCCGCGCCGCCGACACCCGGGCGGCCGGTCGACCAGCGAGCCGAGGTGGCCGATCTGCTGGCGGCGCGGGCGCGCTCGCTGCCCGCCTGGTCCGGGCTCACGGGGGCCGAGGCGGTCTACCGCAATCTGGTGCTGTCGCCCGATCAGAGGTCTTCGGCGGCCGACGGGCAGGACCGGCTGACCGCCGCCGTCGAACTGGCGGTGCGGATCGCCGGCTACGACGAGTACCCGGTGGTGTACCCGCGCCGGATCGCGCTGGTCCGGGAGGCGGGTGGCTGGCGGGTCGAGCGGGAGGAGGCCGCGAGCGGCCCCCCGGCGCTGTGGGACCTCGGCCCCGCCCGTACCACCCCCGGCGCGCACTGCCTGGTGCTCGGCCTGGCCGAGGGGCCGGACCCGGCCGGGCTGGTCGCGGTCGGGGACAAGGCGGTGCCGGCCGTCAGCGCGGTGTGGGGCGGCGCCTGGCCGGGCCGACTGCTGCTCGAACTGCCCGCCACCGAGACCCAGTTCGCCCGGCTGCTGGAAGCCGACCCGGCGGGCTGGACGGGCATGGCGGCGGTCACCGTGGCCGCCCCCGGAGCGCCGTGGCACACCCCGGCGGACCGGGTGGTGATCAACCCCGATGCGTTCGGGCGGCTCAGCGACTTCGGCCGGCAGGTGGTCGTCACCCACGAGGCCACCCACGTCGCGACCAGGGCCGACACCCGGGCCTGGACCCCGCTGTGGCTCTCCGAAGGTGTCGCCGACTGGACCGCCTACCGGGACTCCGGCCGCCGCCCCCAGCAGATCGCCCCCGAGCTGGCCCGGGACGTCGCGGCCGGGAAGCTGCCCACCGCGCTGCCCGCCGACGCGGACTTCACCGCCGGTGCCACCGGCATCGCCCAGGCCTACGAGCAGTCCTGGCTCGCCTGCGACCTGATTGCCCGTCGCTGGGGGACCGACCGGCTGGTCGCCTTCTACCGGGCGGTCGGCGCGGGCGACGGGCAGGGCGAGGACGGAGAGCACCGGATCGACCGGCTGCTGCGCGGTGAGCTGGGCGTCGGGCTGGCCGAGTTCACCGCGCTCTGGCGGGCCGAGGTCTCGTCCTTGAAGGGCTAGCCGGGGCGGCCGGCGCCCGGCCGGGCCCGAGGCTCAACGGCCGGCCGGGTGGTCGATGCCGTCCAACAGGTCCTGCTCGTACGCGATGCCCGGGCGGACCGGGTAGGAGGAGGCGGACGGCAGTGCCGGGGTCTTGTCCAGCACCACGGTGGGCGGCAGGGCCGCCGCGGCGCGGGTGGAGCGCCAGAGCCGGACGCCGGAGAGCACGGCGGCGGTCAGCAGCAGCAGGTTGCGCAGGGTCAGTACGGTGACGGCCCAGGGGTCGCTGGCGAGGATCTGGGTGAACATGGTCGGGAACTCGACCAGCGTCAGCGGACAGGCGATCAGGATCAGCAGCGCCACCGGGCGCTGGCTGGTGCCGCGTACGGTCAGGCAGACCGCGGCGACGCCGATCAGCCAGACCAGGTACTGCGGGCTGATCACCCGGCTGGTCACCACGAAGACCAGCAGCGCGCACAGCGCGGCGTCGTACATGGTGGCCGCGTTGCGGCGGCGGGCGGTGAAGCGCCACAGCAGCAGCCAGAGGAAGCCGAGCACGGTGCCGGCCAACATCACCTTGCTGATCACACTGACCCACGGCCCGAGCATCTCGGGGGAGCCGTAGTTCATGGTGACCTTGCCGTCCCAGGCCCCGGCGATCCGGGCGAAGTGCAGCGGCAGCGCGCCGACCGACTCGACCTCGATGCCGCGGCCCGCCTGGAAGGTCAGGAAGTCGAAGGCGCCGTTCATCCCGGCCGCGAGCAGGAAGCCCACCGAGACGGCGGTGGCCGCGGCCAGCGTCCAGGCGCGGCGGGTGCGGCGGCCGGAGGGGGTGCCGATCAGGCCGAGCAGCGGCCAGATCTTGACGATTCCGCCCAGGCCCAGCAGCAGCCCGCCGACCGCCGGGCGGCGGATCAGCGCCAGCAGGCCGGCCAGGGTGAGCGCGGTGACCAGGAGGTCGAAGCGGTTGTAGATCATCGGGCCGAGCAACGGAACGGCGACCACCCACATCCAGGCGCCGGTCAGCGCCCGGCCCTTGCGCAGGCCGGTGCGGATCAGCAGCGCGGCCGCGGCGGCGTCGGCGATCCCGCAGATCACCCAGAACGAGACCAGGTACGACCAGGGCAGCAGGCCCGGCAGCAGGATCACCAGGGCGGCGCCCGGCGGGTACTGCCAGGTCACGTCGTCGAACGGGAAGGTGCCGGTCTGCAGCACCCCGTACCAGGCGTGGTAGATCATCCAGACGTCGGCGGTGACGTCGCCACCGGGCGCCTTCAGCACGCCGGTCATCAGCAGTACCAGCACGGTACGGGTGGCCACCCAGGTCGCCCCGAGGGCGGCGAGCGCCCCGAGCGGGCGGCCGAGGCGGCCGCGCGAAGAGCCTGGCTCGGTGGCCGGGGCCAATTCCACTGCGCTCCCTCGTTCGTCTCGGACGTCCTCACCGGAGGCGTCGTACAGACGGACGCCCGGGCCGCGGTCCTCCACGGCCTAGGTACTAGGACTGACCCGGGGGTCAAACGGTTGCCGTGCGCGGATCCGTTCCCGACGGGTCATGGTGTTGACCTATCGTACGGATCACCCAGCGGTACACCGCGCACCCCCCGACCGAGCGAGCCGTGGCCTGATGCACAGAACCTTGATCGTCACCAATGACTTCCCGCCCCGCCCCGGGGGCATCCAGGCCTTCGTGCACAACATGGCTGTCCGTCAGCCCGCCGGGAGCGTCGTGGTGTACGCCTCGACCTGGCGGGACGGCAGCGAGGTGCGGCGGTTCGACGCCGAGCAGCCGTTCCCGGTGATCCGGGACCGCACGAAGGTGATGGTTCCCACACCCCGGGTCACCCGGCGGGCCGCCGAGATCCTGCGCGCCGAGAAGTGCGACTCGGTCTGGTTCGGCGCCGCCGCCCCGCTCGGCCTGATGGCGCCCACGCTGCGCCGCGCCGGGGCCGGGCGGCTGCTGGGCATGACCCACGGGCACGAGGCCGCCTGGGCCCAGCTGCCGGTCTCCCGGCAGCTGCTGCGGCGGATCGGCGTCGGCACCGACGTGCTCACCTACCTGGGCGAGTACACCCGCTCGCGGATCGCCGCCGCGGTCGGGCCGCAGGCCGCGGCCCGGATGGTGCAGCTGCCGCCGGGCGTGGACGAGACGACCTTCAACCCGGAGTCGGGGGGCGCCGAGGTGCGCAGCCGGCTGGGACTGGCGGACCGGCCGGTGGTGGTCTGCGTCTCCCGGCTGGTGCCGCGCAAGGGCCAGGACACCCTGATCGAGGCGATGCCGCAGATCCTCGCGGACGTGCCGGACGCGGTGCTGCTGATCGTCGGCGGCGGCCCGTACCGGGCGGACCTGGAGAAGCTGGCGGACGCCAAGGGCGTACGGGCCTCGGTGCGGTTCACCGGCTCGGTGCCGTGGGAGGAACTGCCCGCCCACTTCGGGGCCGGGGACGTCTTCGCGATGCCCTGCCGGACCAGGCGCGGCGGGCTGGACGTGGAGGGCCTGGGCATCGTCTACCTGGAGGCGTCGGCGACCGGCCTGCCGGTGGTCGCGGGGGACTCCGGCGGTGCGCCCGACGCCGTGCTGGAGGGCGAGACCGGGTACGTGGTGCCGGGCGGCTCGGCCGCGGCGGCCGCGGAGCGGATCGTGCGGCTGCTGCGGGACGAGGAGCTGCGGCGGCAGATGGGCGAGGCCGGGCGGCGCTGGGTGGAGCGCTCCTGGCGCTGGGACCTGCTGGCCGGGCGGCTGACCTCGCTCCTGGCGGGCTAGTACGGGCTGACGCGGCGAGGGCCCCTCCTCCTTCCCCGGGGAAGGAGGAGGGGCCCTCGTACGTCTGCCTGCTTCTGGCTGTGCCTACTTCTTGTAGAGCGCCTCGATCTCGGCGGCGAAGTCCTTCAGCACGACGTTGCGCTTGAGCTTGAGCGAGGGCGTCAGGTAGCCGCTCTCCTCGGAGAACTCGGTGTCCAGCAGGCGGAACTTCTTGACCGCCTCGGCGTGCGAGACGGCCGCGTTGCCGTCGTCCACCGCGGACTGCAGGGCGGCCAGCAGGTCCGGGTCGTCGGCGAGCTCGGCGACGGTGGCGGCGGCGGGCTTGCCGTTGAGCTCCTTCCACTTGGGGAAGAAGTCCGGGTCGACGGTGATCAGACAGGCGATGAAGGGCTTGCGGTCGCCGACCACCATGACCTCGCCGACCAGGGCGTGGGCCCGGATCCGGTCCTCGATCACGGCCGGGGCGACGTTCTTGCCGCCCGCGGTGACGATGATCTCCTTCTTGCGGCCGGTGATGGTCAGGTAGCCCTCGGAGTCCAGCGAGCCGAGGTCGCCGGTGGCGATCCAGCCGTCCTTGAGGGTGTCGGCGGTGGCCTGCGGGTTGTTCCAGTAGCCGGTGAAGACGTGCGGGCCCTTGAAGAACACCTCGCCGTCCTCGGCGACCCGGACCGAGGCACCGGGCACCGGCTGGCCGACCGTACCGATCTTCGGCTTGTCCCACGGGTTGAAGGTGGTGGCCGCGCAGGTCTCGGTCAGGCCGTAGCCCTCCAGGACGGTGAAGCCGATGCCCCGGTAGAAGTGGCCCAGGCGCTCGCCGAGCGGAGCCCCGCCGGAGAGGGCGTGGGTGGCCCGGCCGCCGAGGGCGGCGCGCAGCTTGCTGTACACCAGCTTGTCGAAGAGCGCGTGCTTGAGCCGCAGGACCAGGCCCGCACCGCCGGTGTCCAGCGCCCGGCTGTAGGCGATCGCGGTCTCGGCGGCCTTGTCGAAGATCTTGCCCTTGCCGTCGGCCTGGGCCTTGGCGCGGGCGGTGTTGTAGACCTTCTCGAAGACTCTGGGCACGCCCAGGATCATGGTCGGCTTGAAGGCGGCCAGCTCGGCGGTGACGTCCTTGATGTCGGAGACGTGTCCGAGCTTGATCGGCGCCATCGCCGGGCAGATCTCGGCGATCCGGGCGAGCACGTGGGCCAGCGGCAGGAAGAGCAGGATGGAGCTCTCGCCGGTGCGGAACAGCGGGGCCAGCCGCTCGACGATGTTGCCGCACTCGGCGAGGAAGTTGCCGTGCGTCAGCTGGCAGCCCTTCGGGCGGCCGGTGGTGCCCGAGGTGTAGACGATGGTGGCGACCGAGTCGGGGCCGGCGATCGAGCGGCGCTCCTGGACCGTCGCGTCCGGGACGTCCTTGCCCGCCTCGGCCAGCGCGGCGAGCGCGCCGCCCTCGATCTGCCAGAGGTGCTTCAGTTCCGGCAGCCGGTCGCGGACCTCCTCGACCACCTTGCGGTGCTGGTCGGTCTCGGTGAGGACGGCGACCGCGCCCGAGTCGCCGAGGATCCACTCGACCTGCTCGGCGGAGGAGGTCTCGTACACCGGCACGGTGATCGCACCGGCCGTCCAGATCGCGAAGTCCAGCAGCGTCCACTCGTAGCGGGTGCGGGACATGATGCCCACTCGGTCACCCGGCTCGATGCCCGAGGCGATCAGGCCCTTCGCGGCCGCGTGCACCTCGGCGAGGAACTGGACCGCGGTCAACTCCTGCCAGTGGCCGTCCACCTTCCGGCTGAGCACCGCGACGTCCGGGTGCTCCTCGGCGTTCCGGTGCACAGGGTCGGAGAGGTTACCGCCGCTCGGTACCTGATAGAGGGCCGGAAGGCTGAAGTCGAGCAAGACTGCTCCTCGTTCGCGACGCTGCGGGACGGCAGGACGTTACTGCCCGGTAGGCAGCTTCGACCAGGGGGGCGGCCCCGGTGTTCGAAGTGTCACACCCGGCCGGGTCGGACCAGGCGGTGACCGGGTCGTTCGACTGGCACCCTACGGCAGGGCCCGGGTGACCGGTCGACGGCATGCCCCGCCGCCCGGCCCGCACGGCCCGGCGCCGGTGCCCGTGCGGCCGAGTGGATCGTCGGTCGCGATAGCCTGCTCCGGGCGGATCGGGTCGAGCGGGCCTCGACCGGACCGGCAGGCAGAGGGACGACACGGAGGGTCATTCCATGGCGGAGCACACCAGGTCGAGCATCACCATCGACGCGACCCCGGCCACGGTCATGGCCGTGATCGCCGACTTCGCCGCCTACCCGGCCTGGACCGGTGAGGTGAAGGAGATCGAGGTCCTGGGGACCGGCGAGGACGGCCGTGCCGCCGAGGTCCGGCTGCTGCTGGACGCCGGCGCCATCCGCGACGAGCACGTCCTCGCCTACACCTGGGACGGCGACCGCGAGGTCCGCTGGACCCTCGTCCGCAGCCAGATGCTCCGCTCGCTGGACGGCTCCTACACCCTCGCCCCGCTGGCCGGCGGCCGCACCGAGGTCACCTACCAGCTCGCCGTGGACGTCAAGATCCCGATGCTCGGCATGATCAAGCGCAAGGCGGAGAAGGTCATCATCGACCGCGCGCTGGACGGTCTGAAGAAGCGCGTCGAGGGCTGACGAGGGCTGACGCGGCGGAACGGGGGCTGACGGTATGACGGCGACGCGCACCATCCTGGTCAGCGGCGACGCGGGCGCGCCCACCGTGGCCGCCGCCACCGCCCTGCACGCCGCCGGGCGCGGCCACCGCACCTGGCTGCTGGCCGCCGACGACCCGCACCGCGCCCTGGACTCCGTCCTCGGCACCCGCCTGGAACCCGAACCGGTGCGCTACGCACCGGGCCTGACCGTCTCCCGGATCGACGAGCAGGCCGCCTTCCGCTACGCCGTCGGCGAGCTGACCGACCGGCTCAAGCCCGCCCTCGACCTGCTCGGCGCCGAACAGCTCGACCCCGAGGAGCTGACCGCCCTCCCCGGCATCGCCCGGCTCGCCCTGTTGCGCGCCCTGCCGGCCGCCGACCAGGACGTCCTGGTGGTGCTCGCCCCGCCGCCCGCCGAGCTGATCGCCACCCTCGCGCTGCCCGAGCAGCTGACCCGCTACCTGGACCGGCTGGTCCCCGAGCAGCGGCAGGCCGCCCGGGCGCTGCGCCCGCTGCTGGCCGGACTGGCCGGCGTCCCGATGCCCGCCGAGTGGCTGTACGGGGGGCGCACCAAGGCCGCCGCGTTGCTCGCCGAGTCCCGTGCCGCGATCGACGACCCCGGCACCAGCGTGCGCCTGGTCGTCCCGGCCGACGGCCACCCGTACCGGGAGCTGCGCCGGATCCGGGCCGGGCTCGCGCTGCACGGGCACCGGCCGGACGCCGTCGTCGTGCACGGCGCCCTGCCGCCGGCCGCCCTCGCCTCGCCCGACCCCTGGCTGGCCGCACTGGCCCGCCGCCGCCAGGAGGAACTGGACCGGCTCACTGCCGACATCGACGCCCCGGTGCTGATCTCCGGCCAGGCCGAGGGCACCCTGGAGGCGGTCGCCGACCACCTGTACGGGGACGGGCCGGGCCCCGAGCGGCTCGCCCCGGTGCCCTGGACGGTCGAGGACCGGCTCGCCGAGGAGGGGCTGCTGGTCTGGCACCTCGACCTGCCCGGCGCCGACCGCGCCGAACTCGACCTGGTCCGCCGGGGCGACGACCTGGTGGTCGGCCTCGGCGCCCACCGCCGGGTGCTCGCCCTGCCCTCCGCGCTGCGCCGCTGCACGGTGGCCGGAGCCGGGCTGCACGAGGGGTTGCTTTCGGTGCGGTTCGCGCCCGATCCTTCGCTCTGGCCGCACGGCTGACGGGTCTTCCGGCTTTTCTTCGGGCGCGGGGCCGTCCGGTAGCGTCGGGCTCGAGGGCCGCGGGGTGCGGCCACGGCCGAGGAGGCGCCCGCGATGACCAGCACCGACGACCGCACCGAGCCCGGCGCCGACCGCAGCGAGTCGGCCGACGGGCAGTCCCACCCCTTCGGGCCCGAGCTGGGTCCGCTGGTGGACGAGGTGCGCCGGTTCGCCACCGCACTCGGTGAGAAGGCGCAGGAGACCAGCGCCACCACCCTGATCACCCTCTCCGGGCTGGCCGACCGCCTGCGCACCCAGCAGCCGGAGGTCTACTCCCACCTCGCCGCCGCCGGTTCCGGGATCGCCGCCGCGGGCGCCGAGCTGCTGGCCGCCTACCGCGCCGCGGTGGCCGGGCACGAGCGGCGCTGGACGGCGGGGGACGGGGCGTCGGTGGAGAAGATCGACCTCGACGCGCCGGGCGGGGCCCAGGGTGCCGACGGGGCTGACGGGCCGTCCGTCAAGCAGTGAATCCGTGAATTTCGCAGCGTGATCGATGCGCTCTCGTGCGTCACGAAGGAGGGGATTAGATACGACTTTTGAAGTGTCACGGCCCGGCTGTCCCAGAAATGTCTTCGAATAATGTATGCGAGGCTATGTACGGGGGCAGGGTTGGGCGGTACCGTTCCGTCCGGCGGGAACGAGTGAATAGCTGAGGGACACATGGCTCTGACCATCGGCGTCGATGTCGGCGGGACCAAGATCGCGGCAGGCGTGGTCGACGATGCGGGTGCGATCCTGGCCCGGACCCGGGTGCCCACCCCGGCCGACCCGCAGTGGGCGGTCGACGCCATCGCGCAGGCCGTGCGCGAACTCAAGGAGCAGCACCCCGACGTCACCGCGGTCGGCGTCGGCGCCCCCGGCTTCGTCGACAGCAACCGCTCCACGGTGATCTTCGCGCCCAACATCGACTGGGAGAACGAGCCGCTGCGCGGCCGGATCGAGGAGCTCACCGGCCTGTCCACGGTGGTCGAGAACGACGCCAACTGCGCCGCCTGGGCCGAGTTCCGCTTCGGCGCGGCCGCCGACCACCACGACATGGTGCTGATCACCGTCGGCACCGGCATCGGCGGCGGCATCGTCCTGGACAGCCGACTGCACCGCGGCCGCTTCGGCGTGGCCGGCGAGATCGGCCACCTCAACATGGTCCCGGACGGCCTGCAGTGCGGCTGCGGCGGCAAGGGCTGCTGGGAGCAGTACGGCTCCGGGCGCGCGCTGCGCCGCTACGGCCGGGAGAAGGCGGCGGCCGACCCGGTGCGCGGCCGGCGGATGCTGGAGCTCAACGACGGCGTCGCCGAGACCATCCGCGGCATCCACATCACCGAGGCCGCCGAGGCGGGCGACCCGCTCGCCCTGGAGTGCTACGCCGAGCTGGCCGACTGGCTGGGCCGCGGCATGGCCGACCTCGCCGCGCTGTTCGACCCGGGCGTCTTCGTCCTCGGCGGTGGCGTCTCGGACTCGGGCCGCCTGCTGCTCGACCCGGTCGCCAAGGCCTTCGAGCACTACCTGACCGGCGGCGTGCACCGCCCGCGCGCCGAGGTCGTGCTCGCCTCGATGGGCTCCGCGGCCGGCATCGTCGGCGCGGCGGACCTCGCCCGAACTGCCTGACTGTTACTCCCCCTTCGCTGTCGGAGCGTTGGCTCAGGGGGGAGACTGCTGTACCCCCCCTTCGCTGTCGGAGCGTTGGCTCAGGGGGAGCTTCCAAGCCCGCCGGCGGCGGTGCGACCGGGCCCCGACCAATCCCGGACGCGCCGCCGCCGTCGCATTACGGTCGGACCCGGTGACGCACGCACACAGGGGAGACCATGACCGCCGCACCCGTCCAGCCGCCGCCGCCCGGCCCGCGCCGGCTGCGCCTGCTCAGCTACAACATCCGCTCGCTGCGTGACGACCGGCGGGCACTGGTGCGGGTGATCCGGGCCTGCGCGCCCGACCTGGTCTGCATCCAGGAGTCGCCGCGCTACTGGCGGCCCGAGGGGCAGGCCGCCTGGCTGGCCCGGAGCACCGGGACGGTGGTGCTGGCCGGGGGCGGCCGCACCGCCGCGGGGCCGCTGCTGCTCGGCCGGCCCGGCGCGGTGGAGGTGCTCGGCGTGCACGACCGGTTGCTGCCCAAGACCCGCGGCCTGCACGCGCGCGGCTTCGCCACCGCGCTGCTGCAGCTGCCCGGCGGGGCGCCGTTCACCGTCACCAGCTGCCACCTCAGCCTGGATGCCGAGGAGCGGTACGGGCAGTTCGAGCTGCTGCTCGACCAGCTCGCCGTCGCCGAACAGGGCATCGTGGCCGGGGACTTCAACGAGCACCCGGACGGGCCGGGCTGGCGGCTGCTGGCCTCGCAGCTGTGGGACGGCTACCCGACCGCGCCCTGGGGCGGGGAGTTCACCTCGGTGCCCGAGAACCCGTACCAGCGGATCGACGCCGTCTTCGCCACGCCCGGGATCACCGTCCTCGGCTGCGGGGTGCCGCACGGGCTGCCCGGCGTCACCGGGGCCGACCTGCGGGCCGCGACCGACCACCTGCCGGTGCTGGCGTTCCTGGAGCTTCCCGAGGGCTGAAAGGTCAGACGACCGCGCCGTGGTCCGGGTCCTCCGGCTCGTCCTCGTCGCGGTCCTTCATCCGGGCGACCAGGGTGACGAAGCCGCCGAGGAAGGCGGTGATCCCGACCCAGGCAGGCCAGCCGGAGATCTCCCGCCACACCACCGCGTCGATCAGCAGCAGCGCCGGGCCGCCGAGCACCGCCAGCCAGGCGAACTTGGCGGTCGTGTCGGCGGCGGGCAGCGGCGGGGGCTCCGGCGGGATGTAGTGGCCCTCGTCGGTCTCCTCGTCCAGCTCGAAGTCGCGCGGGCCGGACGCGGCGGCCGGGAGGACGGGCCGGCCGGAGCGGGAACGGGGCTGCGGGGCCAGGTCGGAGAGGTCGTCCGGGTCGGCCCTGGGGCCGACGCCGTCCTTGAAGCCGCCCTTGAGCTCGTTCTGCGCCCGGAGGTTCTCGATCTCAGGCCAGTTGGGGTTGGTGAGGTCCACCGGGTCGTCGAACTGGGCCACCAGCGCGGCGAAGATCGCGTCCTGCTCGGCCTGGCTGCGCTCGGGGGTGCGGCGCGCGCGGGACTCCGAGGGGGCGGGGGCGGCATCCGGTTCGGTGGCGCCCCCGGCGGGTGCGATGGGCGCGGCTGCGCCCGCCCCCGTACCGTCCGACTCCGTGCCGCCCGGCGGGCCGCCCATGGTGCCGTCCCCCTGGACGGTGCTGTCCTTGGGCGCGCCGTCCGTCCGCGCGCCGTCCTCGCGGGGCTTCTCGTCCCCGCCGCCCGCCGTGCTGCTCTCGTGCACTTCCGGCCCTTCAGCCCTGGTGATCGTCGGATTCGGCCCTGCCCGCCCCCGCCGCGTGCGCGGGGGCCAGCCGTCGGATGAAGTCCAGGCTCGCCGAGAATATTTCCGCCGCGTCGTGGTCCAGCGTCGCGACGTGGAAGCTGCGCTGGCACAGCCGCTCCGTCACGTCGGTCGAGGATATCCGGGCCAGCACGAGTTCCGAGTTGGCCGGCGAGACGACGTGGTCCTGCGGACTGTGGAAGAGCAGCACCGGCTGGGTCACCTGCGGCAGCCGCCGCTGGACCTCCTGCCACAGCCGGGCCAGTGACCACGCGGCGTGCAGCGGGGTGCGGTCGTAGCCGAGCTCGTTCACGTCCGGCTTCTGGATGTCGTTGACGATCCCGGGCAGGCTCGGGACGAGGTGCCGGAGCACCGGAAGCAGCACACTCGCGGGGTTGTCCGAGCGCACCGACGGGTTGACCAGGACCAGTCCGGCCACCTTCGGGCCGTGCAGCGCGGCCAGCCGCAGCGCCAGCGCGCCGCCCATCGACAGCGCGCAGACGAAGACCTGCTCGCACTCCCCGGCCAGGGCCAGCAGTTCGCGCTCGACCTCGGCGTACCAGTCCTCCCACCGGGTGACCTGCATGTCCTGCCACCGGGTGCCGTGCCCCGGCAGCAGCGGCAGCGAGACGGTGTACCCGGCCGCCGCCAGCTCCTCGGCCCACGGCCGCAGCGACTGAGGCGAGCCGGTGAAGCCGTGGCACAGCAGCACTCCCACCGGTCCGCCGCGGTGGCGGTACGGTTCGGCACCGGGCAGCAGCGGCATGGCGGACTCCTTCGCGGGCTGGTGGCGCTGGGGGAGGGACGCGGAGAGGGGAGCTGCGGGTTTTCGCATCGTCCCACGCCCCGCGCCGGGACGTACACCCCTTACGGCGGGGCCGGGCACAGCGGACGGCCGCGGGGCATTAGGATCGACCGGTCCGCATAACAGGAGGCCCGGGTTGTTCTACCGACTGATGAAGATGATCGTCGCGCCACTGCTTCGGATCTTCTTCCGGCCGTGGATCGAGGGTGAGGAGAACATCCCGACCGAGGGTGCGGCGATCATCGCGAGCAATCACCTGTCCTTCTCGGACTCCTTCTTCTTCCCCGCGCTGATCAAGCGCCGGGTCACCTTCATCGCGAAGGCCGAGTACTTCAACACCCCGGGCCTCAAGGGCCGGCTGACCGCCGCCTTCTTCAAGGGCGTCGGCCAGCTGCCGGTGGACCGCTCGGGCGTGCGCGGTGCCGGCGAGGCCGCGATCCGCAGCGCCATCGCGGTGCTGGACCGCGGCGAGCTGTTCGGCGTCTACCCCGAGGGCACCCGATCGCCCGACGGCAAGCTCTACCGCGGCAAGGTCGGCGGTCTGGCCCGCGTCGCGCTGGCCACCGGCGCGCCGGTCATCCCGGTCGCCATGATCGACACCGAGAAGGTGCAGCCGCCCGGCCAGGTGGTCCCGAACTTCGGCATCCGCCCGGGCATCCGGATCGGCCGTCCGCTGGACTTCTCCCGCTACCACGGCATGGAGAACGACCGCTTCATCCTCCGTTCGGTGACGGACGAGGTGATGTACGAGATCATGCGGCTCTCCGGCCAGGAGTACGTGGACATCTACGCGACCGCCGCCAAGCGGCAGATCGCCGACGAGAAGAAGAAGGCCGACGCCGAGCGCCGCGCGGCCGCCAAGGCCGAGAAGGCCGAGGCCGCCGAGGCGGAGAAGGCTGCGGAAGCCGAGAAGGCCGCGGAAGCCGAGAAGGCCGCCGAGGCCGGGAACGGCGAGAACAGCGGGAAGCCGGAGCAGAAGGGGACCGGGTCGGACTGACCGACCCGGTCGGGTCCAGGGGAGGGCACGGGGATGGCGGAGGGCGCGAGAGCCGGAGCGCTCGGCGGCACGGTGGCGGCCGGTGGGATGTCCGTCGAACTCCCGCTGTGGAAGGCGATCTCCTACTTCCGGGTGCTGGCCCTCTGCTACGCCCTGCTGCGGTACTTCAACGCCTACCTGCACTTCCTGCACCCGGTCTCCGGCTGGATCTTCCTCGGCGCGCTGACCCTCTGGACGCTCGCCAGCACCCGGGCCTTCGCCGACCCGCAGCGCTGCACCTGGTTCGTGCTGGGCTTCGACCTCGCCCTGGCCGTGACCGGCATCGTGATGAGCGGGATGATCGACGCCCCGGCCCGGATCAGCCACGGCGCGCTCACCCTGCCGACCATCTGGGCCGCCGGCTCGGTGCTCGGCTGCGCCGCGAAGGGCGGCTGGCGTCCGTCGGCGGCGGCCGGCTCGGTGATCGGGATCGCCAACATCCTCGGGCACGGCGGTCCGACCGGCGACAACATCCACAACATCGTGCTGCTGCTGGTGGCCGGGATCGCGATCGGGTACGTGATCGAGTTGGCCCGGGCCAGCGAGGCCACCCTGGCCCGGGCGCTCCAGGTCGAGGCGGCCACCCGGGAGCGCGAACGGCTCTCCCGGGACATCCACGACGGCGTGCTGCAGGTGCTCGCGCTGGTCCAGCGCCGGGGCGCGGAACTGGGCGAGGGCGCCGGCGGCGGCGCGGACTTCGCCGAGCTGGGCCGGCTCGCCGGTGAGCAGGAGCGCGCGCTGCGGGCGCTGATGACCGGCGGTCCGCTCCCGGCCCAGCGCGCCGTGGACCTGCCGGAGGCCGACGCCGCCGAGCCGTGCGACCTCACCGCGCTGCTGCGCCCGTACGCCGACGAGCGGATCACGCTCTCCGCCCCCGGCACCCCGGTGCTGCTGCCGGGCCCGGCGGCGCGGGAGCTCGCCGCGGCGGTCGGCGCGGCCGTGGACAACGTGCGCAAGCACGCGGGGGAGCAGACCCGCGCCTGGATCCTGGTGGAGGACGAGCCGGCGGCCGTCACCGTCAGCATCCGCGACGAGGGGCCCGGCTTCGCCCCCGGCCGACTCGGCGAGGCGGAGCGGGCCGGGCGGCTCGGAGTCTCCCAGTCCATCCGCGGCCGGCTGCTGGACCTCGGCGGTACGGCCGAGCTGTACTCGGCGCCCGGGGAGGGCGTCGAGGTCGAACTGCGGGTCCCGAGGGAAGGGTTCTGATGACCGATCAGCCGACGACCGACCGGCCGGTGCGGGTGATGGTGGTGGACGACCACCCGATGTGGCGCGACGCCGTCTCCCGCGACCTGGCCGAGGCCGGGCTGGACGTGGTGGCCACGGCGGGCGACGGCGAGGAGGCCGTGCGCCGCGCCCGCGCCTGCTCACCGCAGGTCGTCGTGCTGGACCTCAACCTGCCGGGCCTGCCCGGCGTCGAGGTGTGCCGTCAGGTGGTCGCGCACGACCCAGCGGCGCGGGTGCTGGTGCTGTCGGCCAGCGGTGAGCACCAGGACGTGCTGGAGGCGGTGAAGTCCGGCGCGACCGGGTACCTGGTGAAGTCGGCCGGGCGGGACGAACTGCTGGACGCGGTGCGCCGTACGGCCGTCGGCGACGCGGTGTTCACCCCGGGGCTGGCCGGTCTGGTGCTGGGCGAGTTCCGCCGGCTGGCCGCCGAGCCGGCCCCGGCCTCGGCGCCCGCCGTCCCCCAGCTGACCGCTCGGGAGACCGAGGTGCTGCGGCTGGTGGCCAAGGGTCTGTCCTACCGGCAGATCGCCGACCGGCTGGTGCTGTCGCACCGGACGGTGCAGAACCACGTGCAGAACACGCTGGGGAAGCTGCAGCTGCACAACCGGGTGGAGCTGGTGCGGTACGCGATCGAGCGGGGGCTGGACGAGGAGCTGTGAAGCGGTCCCGGGCCGGTGCACGCCCGGGACCCTTCCACCTCCTCAGCGCGCTACGGCCGCCGTCTGCTTCAGCAGGGCCGCCACGATGTCCACGCCGTCCCGGGTGAGCACCGACTCCGGGTGGAACTGCAGGCCGGCGAAGCCGGGGCCGCGCAGGGCGTGGACGTCGCCGGTGACGGCGTCCCGGGCGACCTCGACGCCCTCGGCGGCCAGCCGGGCCGCGTCGGCCTCCGAGCAGCGCGCGGTGAAGGTGTTGTAGAAGCCGACCGTGCGCTTGCTGCCGAACAGGTCGATGGCCTCCTGCGCGCCCTGGTACGGGACGGCCTTGCGGCCGAGCGCGAGACCGAGCTCGGCGGAGAGCAGCTGGTGGCTGAGGCAGACCGCGAGCAGCGGCGCGGTGCGGGCGCCTGAGCGGACGGCGGCCAGGGCGTCCGCGACGATCGGGCGCAGCACCGCCATCTTGGGGTCGTCGGCGAGCGCCGGGTCGCCCGGGCCGGGGCCGAGCACCAGCGGGCCGCGGTGCGCCGCGACCAGCTCGCGCAGGCCCGGCTCGTCGAAGCGGACCACGGTGACCCGGTGGCCGAGCGAGGTCAGCAGGTGGGCGAGCATCGAGGTGAAGGTGTCCTCGCCGTCCACGACCAGGGTCGGCTCGGCCTCGGTGACCTCGGACGGCGACTGCATCCGCAGCCAGAACGGGGCGAGGTCGGCCCGGCGGGCGTCGAGCGCGGCCTGCACCCGGTGGTCGTCGGCGAGCCGGGGCCCGGTGGAGCCGGGCAGCCGGACGGGGGCGGGCCGGGCGCCGATGGCGGTGAGCACCCCGGCGGCCTTGGCGTGGGTCTCGGCCACCTCGGACTCCGGGACGGAGTGGCGCACCAGGGTGGCGCCGACCCGGACGACCAGCTGCCCGGTGGCCGGGTCGATGTCGGCGGTGCGGATGCAGATCGGCGAGTCCAGCAGCTGCCCGCCGCTGGCGGAGCGGCCGATCAGGGCGAGCGCGCCGGAGTAGTAGCCGCGCCCGGCGGGCTCGTAGCGCTTGATCACCCGGGTGGCGTTCTGCACCGGGCTGCCGGTGACGGTGGCGGCGAACATCGTCTCGCGCAGCACCTCGCGGACGTCCATCGAGGTCTGCCCGCGCAGCTCGTACTCGGTGTGGGCGAGGTGGGACATCTCCTTGAGCCGGGGCCCGAGCACCTGGCCGCCGAGGTCGCCGACCGTGCACATCATCTTGAGCTCTTCGTCGACCACCATGGTCAGTTCCTCCAACTCCTTCGGGTCGTGCAGGAACTGGAGCAGCGAGTCGAGGTCGGCGCCGCCGGCCGGATAGCGGTAGGTGCCGGAGATCGGGTTCATCACGACGGTGCCGCCGCTCTGCCGGACGTGCACCTCGGGGGAGGCGCCGACCAGCACGCGCTCGCCGGTGTGGACCAGGAAGGTCCAGTACGCGCCGCGCTCCTGGTCCAGCAGTCGCCGGAACAGGGAGAGGGCCAGCTCGGGGGAGAAGGCTTCCAGCGTGGCGTGGAAGTCGCGTCGGATCACGAAGTTGGCGCCCTCGCCGTTGCCGATCTCGTCCTCGATCACCCGGCGGACGATGGCCGCGTACTCCGCGTCGTCCACGTCGAAGGCGCCGCCGGTCAGCGAGACCGGCAGCTGCGGCAGGGCGGCGGTGAACTCGGCCAGCGGCAGGGCGTGCTGCTCGGTCACCGAGAGGGCCTGGAGCGGGGTGCCGTCGTCGTGCGCCTCGAAGCCGCGCTCGCGGATCTGGCGGTACGGGACGAGCGCGAGCAGGTCGTGGACCGGGCCGGCGGACGGGATGCCGGCGCGGACCGGCAGGTCGGCGAGGCGGTCGTAGCTGCCGACGGTGCCCAACAGCACCTCGACGGTGTCCGGGGCGTGTCGGGGGGTGCGGCGGTGCAGCAGGGCGAAGGCGGGCGCGCCGGGGGCGGTGAGGCGGGCGAGCAGCTCGGCAGGGGTGGTCACGAGTACGGCTTCCTTCCGGGAGGAATGTCGAGGGCGGTGCTGGGTTCCGCTCCAGGAGGGCCGTCTCTGCCTCAGACGTCGACGGCCGCCCCGAGGGGCGGCCGTCGTGTTCGTCTAGGAACGCGCGAGCTGTGGGCCACCCATGGGGGAGGCCCACCACCAGGAGTGGGTGTGGGGCGCGTACATGGGTCGAGCGTATCGGATACTGCCGAGCGGGTGACGGTGCACGCGGCTTTGTCCGAGATATGTCTCATCCCTCGGGCAATCGGCACGAATCGCTCGCGTCACCCCGTAGCCTTGGCGTTGTGACCGTGACGAATCTCCACTCCTGGCAGTCCCTGCCCGCGGTGCAGCAGCCTGAATGGCCGGACCAAGAGGCTCTGCGCAAGACCCTTGCTGAGCTCGCCTCCTATCCGCCCCTCGTCTTCGCCGGCGAGTGTGACCAGCTGCGCGCCCGGCTCGCTGCCGTGGCGCGTGGGGAGGCGTTCCTCCTCCAGGGCGGCGACTGCGCCGAGGCCTTCGACGGCGTCTCGGCCGAGCACATCCGCAACAAGCTGAAGACCCTGCTGCAGATGGCCGCCGTGCTGACGTACGCGGCCTCGGTCCCGGTCGTGAAGGTCGGTCGGATCGCCGGTCAGTACTCCAAGCCGCGCTCCAAGTCGACCGAGACCCGCGACGGCGTGACCCTGCCGGTCTACCGCGGCGACTCGGTGAACGGCTTCGAGTTCACCCCCGAGTCCCGCATCCCGGACCCGGAGCGCCTGAAGCGGATGTACAACGCCTCCGCCGCGACGCTCAACCTGGTGCGCGCCTTCACCACCGGTGGTTACGCCGACCTGCGCCAGGTGCACGCCTGGAACCAGGACTTCGTGCGCAACTCGCCGGCCGGCCAGCGCTACGAGCAGCTCGCCCGGGAGATCGACAACGCCCTGGCGTTCATGAACGCCTGTGGTGTGGCGCCGGAGGAGTTCAAGACCGTCGAGTTCTTCTCCTCGCACGAGGCGCTGATCCTCGACTACGAGACCGCGCTGACCCGCGTGGACTCGCGCACCGGCGAGCTGTACGACGTCTCCGGGCACATGGTGTGGATCGGTGAGCGCACCCGCCAGCTGGACCACGCGCACATCGAGTTCGCCTCCAAGATCCGCAACCCGATCGGGGTCAAGCTGGGCCCGACCACCTCGGTGGACGAGGCGCTCACCCTGATCGAGAAGCTGGACCCGGAGCGCGAGCCCGGCCGCCTCACCTTCATCACCCGGATGGGCGCGGGCAAGATCCGCGACCACCTGCCCACCCTGCTGGAGAAGGTCACCGCCTCCGGCGCCCAGCCGGTGTGGATCTGCGACCCGATGCACGGCAACACCTTCGAGGCGTCCAGCGGTCACAAGACCCGCCGCTTCGACGACGTGCTCGACGAGGTCAAGGGCTTCTTCGAGGTGCACCGCGCGCTCGGCACCCACCCGGGTGGCATCCACGTGGAGCTGACCGGCGACGATGTCACCGAGTGCGTCGGCGGCGGCGACGAGGTCCTGGTGGACGACCTGCACCAGCGCTACGAGACGGCCTGCGACCCGCGGCTCAACCGCAGCCAGTCGCTGGACCTGGCGTTCCTGGTGGCGGAGATGTACCGCGGTCAGTAACGAGTGGGGCCGCCGCCCCGCCCTGAGGCGAGCGGGCGAATCACTGTGACGAAAGCCCCTCCGGATTCGGGATTCCCGAGCCCGGAGGGGCTTTTTCGTACCCGGATCGGCGGGTAAGGTGAGGCTTAGTGAACTAAGGCGAGCCTTAGTCAAGATCCACTCTGCGTGCTTCGGCCGCGCTTCACCCCGGGAGAGACCTCGATGTACGTGTGCATGTGCCATGCGGTCACCGAGGACCAGGTGAAGAAGGCGATCGACGGGGGTGCCAGCACCCCGCGCCAGATAGCGAAGGGCTGCAAGGCGGGCACGGACTGCGGGTCCTGCGTCCGCCGCATCCAGGCGCTGCTCGGTGAGCACGGCGCCCGGCCCTGCCCGACCGCCCGACTGGCCGCGAAGCTCGGCCTCGCCGACGCGGAGGTCCAGGACGTTCCCGCGCCGGCCGCCCCGAAGCCGGCCCCGACTGCCTCGATCGCCCCGGTGGTCCCGCTGCGGGTGGCCTAGGACTCCGGCTGCTCGATCACCTGGGCGATGTAGAGCGCCTCGCCGAGTTTCTCCAGCAGCTCCAGCTGGGTGTCGAGGTAGTCGATGTGGTGCTCCTCGTCCGCCAGGATGTCCTCGAAGATGTTCGCCGAGGTGACGTCGTTCTTGGCCCGCATCACCACGATCCCGCGCTTGAGCCGGTCGATCGCCTCGACCTCGATCTGGCGGTCGGCCTCGAACATCTCCTTGACCGTCTGGCCGATCCGGACGTGGAACAGCCGCTGGTAGTTGGGCAGCCCCTCCAGGAACAGGATCCGGTCGGTGAGCGTCTCGGCGTGCTTCATCTCGTCGAACGACTCGTGCCGGGTGTACTTGGCGAGCTTCGTCCACCCGAAGTTCTCCTGCATCTTGGCGTGCAGGAAGTACTGGTTGATCGCGGTGAGCTCGGCCGTGAGCTGCTCGTTGAGGAACTCGATGACCTCCGGGTCGCCCTGCATGGTGCTGCCTCCCTGCGCTACGTCCTGCGGTGAGTCCTGCGCTGCGCATCCTGGCACCGTATTGGGAGGAAATTCCAGTAAGTTCACACTCACTAGGACATGTGGCGGAATGTCCGATTCGGGGTGAAGTCGGAGGGTGGGTGATCGACCATTGGCCCGTATGGGCAGGGCGTGAACCGCGCGTGAAGGGGCGCGCGCCAGAGCTTGTCCGCCGTCTGTCACCATGGAGCCATGGGTCAGTCCGAACAAGAACCGTTTCCGCCGTCTGACCCGAGGCTCCCCCCGGGCCAGCGCGTGCAGCGCGGCTGGCCTGCCCTGCACTACGGGCCGGTGCCCCGCTTCAAGCCGCTGACCTGGGACCTCCAGGTGTTCGGCGCCACCGCCTCGGCGGAGAAGCACAGCTGGGACTTCGAGGCCTTCACCGCCCTGCCGCGCACCACCGTGGTCGCGGACCTGCACTGCGTCACCAAGTTCTCGCTGCTCGGCAACGAGTGGACGGGTGTGCCCGCCGCCACCCTGCTCGACCTCGTTCCCCCGGCGCCCGGCGTCACCCACGTCATGGTCTGGGCCGAGTACGGCTACAGCGCCAACCTGCGGCTGGCCGACTTCGCCGACGAGCACACCCTGCTCGCCACCCACCGCAACGGCGAGGCGCTGACCGCCGAGCACGGCTTCCCGGTCCGGCTGGTGGTCCCGCGGCTGTACGCGTGGAAGGGCCCCAAGTGGGTGCGCGCGGTGGAGTACATGCGGGCCGACCGGCGCGGCTTCTGGGAGGAACGCGGCTACCACAACCTGGCCGACCCCTGGCGCGAGCAGCGCTACTCCTACCAGGAGGAGCCCGGCGACGGGCCGCTGCGCTGAGGCCCGGCCCGGTCAGAAGAACGAGAAGGTGACCGTCACCACGGTCTTCTGCGGGCGCCGCTCGCCGGCCGCCGGGGACTGGCCGCTCACCTTGCCGATGCCGAGGGTCCAGTCGGTGGCGGCCTTCATCGTGAATCCCGCCGCCTGCAGCGCCTTCTGCGCGTCGTCCCGGCTCATCCCGGTGACGTTCGGGATCGCCACCATGCCCTTGCTGACCACCAGCGAGACCGCGGCGTTCTCCTGCAGCTGCTGTCCGGCGGCGGGCGAGCTGCTGATCACCGAGCCCTCCGGCACCCCGTCGTCGTAGGTCTCGGTCACGGTGCCCCTGGTCAGCTGGGCGGCGGCCAGCGCGGCGGCCGCGTCGTCCGCGCTCTTGCCGGTGACGTCCGGTACCGCGATCCGCTTGGGGCCTTTGGAGACGGTGACGGTCACCGCGTCGCTCTTGCGGGTGCGCGCGCCCACCCCGGGGTCGGTGGAGATCACCTGCCCGGTCGGGACGGACTCGCTGTACGCCTCGACGAACCTGCCGTGCATGCCCTCCGCGTCCAGGATCCGCTGCGCCTCGCCCCGGTCCTTGCCGAGCACGCCCGGCACCGAGCCGTACAGTCCCTCGGAGATCCCGTACGTGGCGCCGCCGACCGCCAGCACCAGGGCGGTCAGTGCGGCCGCCCAGATCATCGGCTTGCGCGGGAGGCGGCGCAGCCGGCCCGGCCGGCGGGTCCGCACCGGGGTTGGCTCGTCGTACGGGCGCGGCTCGACCAGCAGCTGGTCCATCAGCTCCGCCGGGACGTCCAGCACGCTGGTGCGCTCCGGCGGCGGGGCGTCGGCGGTCCGGGGCAGCGGCTGGATCACCGAGGTCGGCTCGCTGGTCGGGTAGCGCGGGCTGGGCCGGGTGGAGGCCGGCGGTTCGGCGTCCAGCTCGGCCGGGGTGAGGGTGCGGCGGACCCGCTGGACGGCGGCGAGCAGTTCGACCGCGTCGTACGGGCGGGCGTCGGCGGCCCGGGCGCAGGCGCCGGCCACGATGGCGTCCAGCGCCGGGGTGACGGCGGGGGCGACCAGCGAGGGGGCGGGGACGTCCTCGTGCAGGTGCTTGTACATGACCTGGACGGGGTTGTCGCCGGTGTGCGGGCGGCGGCCGGTGAGCATTTCGTACAGCAGGATGCCGGACGCGTAGACGTCGACCCGCTGGTCGGTGGGGGCGTCCGGGAGGATCTGCTCTGGGGCCAGGTAGGAGACGGTGCCCATCACGGTGCCGCCGGTGGCGGTGCTGGTCGAGGTGGGCGCGCCGTCGGCGCTGCCGAGCACCCGGACCAGGCCGAAGTCGGCGACCTTGACCAGGCCGCTCTCGGTGATCAGCACGTTCTCCGGCTTGACGTCCCGGTGGACCAGCCCGGCCCGGTGGGCGGCGCCGAGGGCGGCGAGCACCGGCTCCAGGACGTCCAGCGCGGCCCGCACCGACAGGGCGCCGCGGTCGCGCAGCAGGTCGCGCAGGGTGCGGCCGGGGACGTACTCCATGGCGAGGAAAACGTTTCCGCCGTCCGCGCCCTGGTCGAAGACGTTGACCACATTGGGGTGGGTGAGCTTGGCGACCGCCTTGGCCTCGCGGATGAAGCGGGCGGTGAAGCCCTCGTCCCCGGCCAGCTGGGGGTGCATCACCTTGAGGGCGACCACCCGGTCCAGCCGGGTGTCGGTGCCCCGGTACACGGTGGACATCCCGCCGGTCGCGATGCGCTGCTCGACCCGGTACCTGTTGTCGAGCAGGGTACCGATCAGAGGGTCGTGCAAAGCCATGTCCACCCGGGGGAGTCTAGTGGTGAAGCCGCGCGCCGGACCCGGAGGACACCTCCTCCGGGCCCGGCTGTGCCCGGCTTGTGACACGGGGCACCCGGTCTCAGAAGGCGGGCCGCTCCCGGGTGTCCAGGGCGGCGCGGCCGGCCATCGCGGAGGAGGCCTCGGCGTGGAAACGACGCGGGATGCGGCCGGCCCGGTGGGCGAGCCGGCCGGCCTCGGCGGCGTGCCGCATCGCCTCGGCCATCAGCACCGGGTCCTGAGCACGCGTCACCGCGGAGGCGAGCATCACCGCCGCGCAGCCCAGCTCCATCGCCAGCGCGACGTCGGAGGCGGTGCCGGCGCCCGCGTCCAGGATCACCGGGACGCCCGCGCTCTCCACGATCAGCTGGAAGTTGTGCGGGTTACGGATGCCCAGACCGGAGCCGATCGGCGAGCCCAGCGGCATGATCGCCGCGCAGCCGACGTCCTCCAGCTTGCGCGCCAGCACCGGGTCGTCGTTGGTGTACGGGAGCACGGTGAAGCCGTCGTCGACCAGGGTCTCGGCGGCGTCCAGCAGCTCGATCGGGTCGGGCAGCAGGGTGCGCTCGTCGGCGATCACCTCCAGCTTCACCCAGTCGGTGCCGAGCGCCTCGCGGGCCAGCCGGGCGGTCAGCACGGCCTCGCCGGCGGTGAAGCAACCGGCCGTGTTGGGCAGCACCTGGATGCCGTTGCGGGTCAGCACGTCCAGGACGGAGCCCTGGGTGGTGGCGTCGACCCGGCGCATGGCCACCGTGGTCAGCTCGGTGCCGGAGGCGAGCAGCGCGCGCTCCAGGACCTCCAGACTGGGCGCGCCGCCGGTGCCCATGATGAGCCGGGAGGAGAAGGTCGTCCCGGCGATGGTGAGAAGGTCGTCGGCCATGGTCAGCCTCCCTGGACGGCGGTGAGGATCTCGACCCGGTCGCCGGTGTTCAGCGGCGTGTCGGACCACGAACTACGGGGCACCACGGCCTCGTTGAGGGCGGCGGCGACGCCCGTGTTGGCCTTGCTGACGGTGGCCACCAGCTCGGCGAGGGTCGTGGTGGCGGGCGTCCGGCGGGGCTCGCCGTTGACGGTCAGGGCGATCTCGGTCATGCGGAGGCCTTCGTGGTGGAGTGGTCGGGGGAGAACCGGGCGGGCGTGAACGGCCTTGCGAGGTCAGGGACTTCGCCGGTCGCCAGGTACTCGGCGACCAGGTCGGCGGTCACCGGGGTGAGCAGCACGCCGTTGCGGTGGTGGCCGGTGGCGGCGACCAGTCCGGGCAGCGGGGTCGGGCCCAGCAGCGGGGCGTTGTCCGGCGAGCCGGGGCGCAGCCCGGCGGAGGTCTCCACCAGCGGGAGTTCGGTGATACCGGGGACCAACTCGTGAGCGTCGCGCAGGAGTTCGTACACCCCGCCGGCGGTGACGGTGGTGTCGTAGCCCTGCTCCTCGGTGGTCGCGCCGATCACCAGCTCGCCGTTCTCGCGCGGCACCAGGTACACGTGCTGCCCGCGCACGACCGCACGGACGTTGCGGGAGAGGAACGGCCGGTAGGCGTCCGGGATGCGGAGCCGCAGCACCTGCCCCTTCACCGGGCGGATCGCGGGCAGCACGCCCTCGGGCAGGCCGGGCAGCCGGTGGCTGTGCGGGCCGGCGGCGAGCACGATCTGATCGGCGGTCACCGTCTCCCCGGTGCTGAGCCGGGCGCCGACCGCGCGGCCGTCCTCGACGAGCAGCTCGACGGCCTCGGCGCGCCGACCGACGACGCCCGCGCGCTCACCGGCCAGCAGCAGTGCGGTGAGCAGCCGCCGGGGATTCACCTGGTGGTCGTTCGCGACGTGCAGGCCGCCGCGCACGCCGGGGGCCAGCATCGGCTCCAGCCTGCGGGCCTCCCGGCCGGTCAGCCAGCTCGACTCCAGGCCGAGCCGCTGGTGGAAGGCGTGCAGTTCGCGCAGTTCCTCGCGGTCGTCGGAGTCCAGTGCGACGGCGATCGTGCCGCACCGGCGGTAGCCGGTGTCCTCGCCGCCGCTCGCCTCGGTGAGCTCGGCGGCGAAGGCCGCGTACCGCTCGTTCGAGGCCATGCCGAGGCGCAGCAGCGGCTCCTCGCCGTACTGCAGCTCGGTGACCGGGGCGAGCATCCCGGCCGCGACCGCCGCCGCCCCGCCGCCGGGGGAGGGGTCGACCACGATCACGTTCCCCAGCCCGCGCTGCGCGGCGCGCCACGCGACGGCGAGGCCGACGATGCCCCCGCCGATCACCAGCACGTCGGCGCGGTCGCCTGATGGCAAGCGTGACAAAGCTGCTCTTCTCCCTTCGCCGGTATGACCCGGATCAGGTTCGGACGGTCGCGGGCCGTGCCAGCCCGCCTCTCAGCCCGGTACGCCGGGCTCCCGTGTGGTGCACCCACCTTAACGCCGGGGGTCGGCCCGGCCGAAGGGCCGTGTGAGGGGTGGGACGGGTGAGCAGGGTGGTTGCCGCCGGGCCCGCCCGAAGGGCGGACGGCCGCCGGGTGCCGCCGCGGCGCTGAGTACAGTGACGGGCGTGGCAGAGCTGAGCGGAACGGATCAGGTGGTCGTCGTCGGGGCCGGGCTGGCCGGGGCGCAGTGCGCCCTGAAGCTGCGGCAGGGCGGCTGGCGGGGGCGGATCACCCTGGTCGGCGAGGAGCCGCACGCGCCGTACGACCGGCCGCCGCTCTCCAAGGACGTGCTGCTCGGCAAGGTCGACGCCACCACCCTGGACATCGACTACGGGCCGCTCGGCATCGAGCTGCTCACCGGTCGTCGCGCCACCGGTCTCACCCCGGGCGTGCTGCACACCGACGGCGGCGACCTCCCGTACGACTCGTTGGTGATCGCCACCGGCGCCACTCCGCGCGCCCTGCCCGGCGCCGAGCGCGCCCACCTGCTGCACACCCTGGACGACGCCCTGGCGCTGCGCGCGCTGCTGCGCCCCGGGCTGCGGCTGGTCCTGGTCGGCGCGGGCTGGATCGGCGCCGAGGTGTCCACGGCCGCGCGGCAGGCCGGCTGCGAGGTGACCGTGGTGGAGGCCGGCCCGGCGCCGGTGCCGGGCGCGCTGCCGACCGGGGTCGGCTCGGCGATGGCGGCCTGGTACGCCGCGGCCGGGGTCGAGCTGCGCTGCGGGGTCGGCGTGGCCGCCGTCGAGCCGGGCGCGGTGCTGCTGGCGGACGGCTCGCACCTGCCCGCCGACGAGGTGGTGGTCGGCGTCGGCGCCCGGCCCGCGACCGGCTGGCTGGCCGGCTCGGGCGTCGAGCTGGACGAGGCCGGGTCGGTCCTGGTGGACGAGCGGCTGCGCACCAGCCTGCCCGGGGTCTTCGCGGCCGGGGACTGCGTCAGCTACCCGTCGGCCCGCTCCGGCGCCCGGCTGGCCGTGCAGCACTGGGACCACGCGCTGCAGTCCGGTGAGGCCGCGGCCGCCGCCGTGCTGGGGGCGGACGCGCCGTACGACCCGGTGCCGTACTTCTGGTCCGAGCAGTTCGGCCGGATGGTCCAGTACGCCGGCCGGCACGCCGAGGGCGACGAGCTGCTGTGGCGCGGAAGCCCGCAGGACGCCGCCTGGTCGGTGCTCTGGCTGCGCGACGGGATGCCGAGCGCGCTGCTGGCGGTGGACCGGCCGCGCGACCTGACCCAGGGGCGGAAGCTGATCGAGCGCGGGGCGGTGCTGGACCCGGCCCGCGCGGCGGACCCGTCGGTGCCGCTGAAGGCTGCCACCAGGTAGGGCCCGTCTTCAAACCCCCGTCGTCCGCCCGGAGGGCCGCCCCGCAGGCGAGGGTTTGAAGACGGGCCCTCGGGGGCCGTGTGCGTGGCGGGGGGCTGAGGTGGCAGTCTGGTGCCGTGAGTGAGATCGATGCCAAGACTGAAGCCCTGGTCCCCGAGTGGCTGTACCTCCCCGACATCTCCGAGCGGTGGGGTGTGGTGGTCACCGAGGTCCGCAACATGGTCAAGCACGGTGACCTGATCGCGGTCCGCCGCGGCCCCAACAAGTCGCTGCAGGTCCCGGCGGCGTTCGTCGACGAGACCGGCCCGGTCAAGCACCTGGTCGGACTGCTGACCGTGCTGCGGGACAGCGGGTTCTCCGACACGGAGATCATCGAGTGGATGTTCACCGAGGACCCGTCGCTGCCCGGCACCCCGGTGCAGGCGCTGTGGGAGAACCGCGCCACCGAGGTCAAGCGCCGCGCCCAGGCCATGGCGCTGTGATGAGCGGCCTGCGCGCCCGCCTGGCCGACGCCCGGCTCTACCTGTGCACGGACGCCCGCCGTGAGCAGGGCGACCTCGCCGAGTTCCTGGACGCGGCGCTGGCCGGCGGCGTGGACATCGTCCAGCTCCGCGACAAGGGCCTGGAGGCCAAGCAGGAGCTGGCGGCCCTGGAGGTCTTCGCCGACGCCTGCCGCCGCCACGGCAAGCTGCTGGCCGTCAACGACCGCGCCGACGTCGCCCACGCGGCCCGGCCGGACGTGCTGCACCTCGGCCAGGACGACCTGCCGGTGCCGGCCGCCCGGGCGATCCTCGGCGAGGACGTGCTGATCGGACGGTCCTGCCACGCCGAGTCCGAGGTGGACGCGGCGGTCGCCGAGCCGGGCGTGGACTACTTCTGCACCGGCCCGGTCTGGCCGACCCCGACCAAGCCGGGCCGCCCGGCGCCGGGCCTCGGCCTGGTGTCGTACGCGGCGAAGCAGCCGACCGACCGGCCGTGGTTCGCGATCGGCGGGATCGACCTCGGCAACCTGGACGAGGTGCTGGCCGCAGGGGCCCGCCGGATCGTCGTGGTCCGGGCCGTCACCGCGGCGCAGGACCCGCAGGCGGCCGCCGCCGAGCTGTCCCGCCGGGTGCGCGCGGCGCTCTGACCGCCTCCGGGGCCGTCGCCGTCCGTCAGTACTTGCGGACGGTGGCGGCCTCGGCCAGTGCCAGCAGCACCGCACGGGCCCGCTCGTCGGCGAGCGGCGCCGCCTCCAGCGCGGCCAGCGACTGCCGCATCAGCTCCTCGATCCGGCGCTCCACCAGCTCGGGCGCGCCGCTGCGGGCGACCAGCTCGCGCAGCTCGACGACCTCCTCGGCGGCCAGGTCCGGCGCGCCGAGCCGGGCGTCCAGGTGCCGGGCGTCGGCGGGCGACAGGGCGTGCATCGCGTGCGCGACCAGCAGGGTGCGCTTGCCCTCGCGCAGGTCGTCCCCGGCCGGTTTGCCGGTGACGGCCGGGTCCCCGAAGACCCCGAGCAGGTCGTCCCGCAGCTGGAAGGCCTCGCCCAGCGGCAGCCCGAACGCCCCGAAGGCCTCGACCAGCTCCGGCCCGGCCCCGGCGAGCAGGGCGCCGACCTGCAGCGGTCGCTCGATCGTGTACTTCGCCGACTTGTAGTGCAGGACGGTCTGCGCGCGGTCCAGCGCGCCCTCGTCCGTCGAGTCGCCGGCCACCGGCTCCAGCACGTCCAGGTACTGGCCGACCATGACCTCGGTGCGCATCAGGTCGAACACCGGCTTGGCGGCCAGCACGGCGGCCGGGTCCAGTCCGGAGCGCAGGAACAGCTCGTCGCACCAGATCAGCAGCAGGTCGCCGAGCAGCACCGCGGCCGAGGCGCCGTACTGCTCGCGGTCGCCGCGCCAGCCGCTGTCCCGGTGCAGGGCCTCGAAGCGGCGGTGGACGGAGGGAAGGCCGCGGCGGGTGTCGCTGCGGTCCATCAGGTCGTCGTGCACCAGGGCGCTGGCCTGCAGCAGCTCCAGCGCGGCCGCCGCGTTGGCGATCCCCTCACCGGCGGCCGGGCCGCCGGCGCCGCGCCAGCCCCAGTAGCAGAAGGCCGGGCGCAGCCGCTTGCCGCCGTCCAGCAGGAAGTCGCGCAGCGCGTCGGAGACGGGCTCCAGCTGCGGCGAGATCTCGCCGAGCAGCGCGGACTGGCCCTCCATGAACGCGGCGAGGGCGGCGTTGACGCGCGCGCGGACGTCCTCCACGTCAATGGGGTTGGCCGGCCGGTTGCTGGACGAGGTCACGATGATGCTCCGCTGGTTCGCTGGGGTGCAGCAAGCGTAGCGGGGGAGCCGGGAACAGGCGTGCGAGCGGGATCCCGGGGCGCCCGGGAGGCAAGCGGAGGGGAGTCCACCTCTTGTCCCGCATCGTGGGATCGAGTTGCCCGGCCCCTTCGACCGCCGGATAACCTGCCAGCATGGCACTCGGCATCGCTTCCACGAGACCGGATCGCGCGCAGACGGTCCGCGAGCTCCTGGCGGCCGGAAAGCGCTCCTTCTCCTTCGAGTTCATGCCGCCCCGCAGCGAGGTCGGCGAGCAGAAGCTCTGGGACGCCATCCGTCGGCTCGAACCGCTGGACCCCAACTTCGTCTGCATGACGTACGGCGCCGGCGGCTCCTCCCGCGAGCGCACCGTCAACATGGTCGGCCGGATCGCCACCGAGACGACGCTCACGCCGGTCGCCCACCTGACCGCGGTGGACCACTCGGTCGCCGAGCTGCGCAACATCATCGGCCAGTACGCCGACCAGGGGGTGCGGAACATCCTCGCGGTCCGCGGCGACCCGCCCGGCGACCCGATGGGCGACTGGGTCCGGCACCCGGACGGCGTCACCTACGCGTACGAGCTGGTGGAGCTGATCAAGGGCATCGGTGACTTCTGCGTCGGCGTCGCGGCCTCGCCGAACCGGCACCCGCGCTCGGACGACTGGGACGAGGACATCCGGCACTTCGTCGCGAAGATCCGCTCCGGCGCGGACTACGCGATCACCCAGATGTTCTTCGAGGTGGACGACTACCTGCGGTTCCGCGACCGGGTGACCGCCGCGGGCTGCCAGACGCCAATCATCCCGGAGATCATGCCGGTGACCAACGCCAAGCAGCTGGAGCGCTTCCCGCAGCTCAGCGGCTCGGCCTTCCCGGCGGAGCTGGAGGCCCGGCTGCGGGCGGCCGTCGACGACCCGGCGGCGCTGCGGGCGATCGGCATGGAACACGCCACCGCGATGGCCGAGCGCCTGCTCGCCGAGGGCGCGCCCGGCCTGCACTTCATCACGCTCAACCACTCGACGGCGACGCTGGAGATCTACCAGAACCTGGGGTTGCACTGCCGTTAGAAGCCCTGGCGCTTTTTGGGCGAGTGTTCACGAGCCCGTCACCGTCTCGACGGTGGCGGGCTCGGTCGTGTGCGGCCGGTGCGGTCGGCGGCGGGAACGCGATGCGGTACCCCGGCCGTTGAACCGGTACAGTCGCCGCACACGCGCGGCGCGCGCGGGCACGCGACTGGAGGTAGCGCGCGGATGGGCATCGGATTCCTGCTGCTGTACGTCGCGTTGGCGGTGGTGGCGCTCTGGCTGATCGCCGAGGTCCTGCTGCAGAACCGGGCGCCGCTGCACTGGCGGGTGCTCGCCCTGGTCGGCTTCCTCGGCGTCGCCGCCGGGATGTCCCTCGGCTCGGTCGTGGTGATCGGTGCCGGCGCCGGACTGTTCGCGGTGGGCCAGGCCTTCGTCACCCTGTCGGTCAAGCGCGGCCACCGGAACGGCTGGTCCCTGCGGAAGGCCGACGGCAGCCTGCCCGGCCCGCTCGCCAAGGTGCCGCTGCTCGGCGCCCTCACTGGCGGCGCGGCGGCGGTCGCGGCCGTCGCGGCGACCGAGGACCTGGTCGGCGAGGTCAGCGCGGTCGAGGAGACCCCGGCCCCAGCCTCGGCCCCGGTTGAGGTGTCGGTCACCGAGGACGTCCCGGAGGTCGAGCAGACCGCCGCCTTCGAGATGCAGGAGCTGAGCCAGGACGGCGTCTACGCCCCCGCGTACTACGAGCAGCAGGCCCAGCAGCAGCCCCAGGACCCGTACGCCGCGGCCTACCAGTCCGGCTACGACCAGCAGCAGTGGCAGACCCAGCAGCAGCCCGCCTTCGCGTACGACCAGCAGGCCTACGACGGCTACCCCCAGCAGCAGGACCCGTACGGCGGCTACGTCCAGCAGCAGGACCCGTACGCCGGCTACCAGCAGCAACAGCACCAGCAGCAGGCCTGGGACCCGAACGCCCAGCAGCAGTGGCAGCCCCAGCCCGAGCAGTCCCACCCGGACCAGCACGGCCAGGGCATCCCGCAGCAGCCGATGTACGACCAGAGCGGCTACGGCTACCAGCAGCAGAGCACCTGGCACCAGGGCTGACGGGCGGCGGCTCCCCGGTCACGCCGGGCCGATGAGGCCTGCCGCGATGCAGGCCGACATACCGACCCGGGAGAGCCCGCCGCCGGGGTGGGCGTTGCCGCCGATCAGGTAGAGCCCGGGGACGGGGGACTCGTTGGCGGCCTTCAGCCACGCTCCCGAGGATCCGGCCAGGACCGGCCGGGCGATCGCGCCGCCCAGCGCGCCGGTCTCCCGGCGGGTGTCCTCCGGGGTCCGCACGACCCGCCACAGCACCCGCTCGCGCAGGCCGAGGCCGGCCGCGTCCGCGTGGGCCAGCAGCTGGTCGGCGTAGCGGTCGGCCACGCCCGGGGCGGTCCAGTCGAACTCGCCCTGGGCCGGGACGGTCGCGGTCAGCACCACGCTCTCGTGGGCGTCGTCGGGGCGCAGCGCCGGGTCGTCCGGGCGCAGCACCTGGACGGTCGGGCGCTCGCAGGGCGGCGCGGAGAGGGTCAGGGCGTTCTCCTCGGCGGCCGAGTCGGCCGCGTGCACCACCGTCCGGTGCGCGGTGCCCTCCGGACGCGGACCGCGCAGTGCCAGCAGCACGCTGAACCGGCCGGGCACCTGCTGGGGCTCCCAGTGCTCGACCGGCAGGCCAGGCCGCTCGGCGAGGCCGTGGCGGTGGAGGGTGTTGACGTCCATCGCCGAGACCACCAGGTCCGCGTCGATCCGGCCGGCCGCCGTCTCGACCCCGCTCGCCCGGCCGTCCTCGACGACCACCCGGGTCACCGGGGTGTCGAAGCGGAACTCGACCCGGCGCAGCTCGCAGCGCCGGAACACCGCCTCCGCGAGGGCCCGCAGGCCGCCCCGGACGTACCAGACGCCGAAGGACTGCTCCATGTACGGCAGCACGGTGGCCCCGGCCGGCGCCTGCCCCGGGGCGAAGCCGTACCGCACCGCCGCCTCGAACAGCAGGGCGGACAGGCCGGGGTGGCCGCCGAGCTCGCGCCGCGCCACGTCCGCCAGCGTCCACGGCCGCGGACGGCGCAGCCGGGCCAGGCCGCTGGGCGCCGGGACGGGGTACGGGTCGGTGCCCAGGAAGCCCCGGTCGGCCGGGAGCGGTTCCTCCAGCAGCGGGCGGCGGGTGGCCTCCCAGACCGTCCGGCCGTGGTTCATCACCGCGCTCCAGCGGGCGCCGGAGCCCGCGCCGAAGGCGGCGTCCAGGGCCTGGCTGACACCGCCGCGCGAGGCGTTGGGCAGGGTGACGGCGGTGCCGTCGGCGAAGAGGTGCCGGCTCTCCGGGTCCACCGGGGCCAGCTCGACCAGTTGCTCCAGCGGCTCCTTGCCGGTCTTCAGCGCGAGGTCGCGGTAGACGGCGGGCAGCGGGAGCAGGCCGGGCCCGGTGTCGAAGGCGAAGCCGTCGCGCTCGTACCGGCCGACCATGCCGCCGTAGGTGCCGCCCGCCTCGCAGACCGTCACCCGGTGGCCGAGGGTCGCCAGCCGGGAGGCCGCCGCGAGCCCGCTCATTCCTGCACCGATGATGACGATCTTTGCCATGGCACCCGATCCTAGGCCTGCCGGGAGAGCGCACCCGCCCCGGCCGCCCGGGCGGCCCTGCGTGCGCGGCGGCGGGCCCGGAAGGCACGGATCTTGCTGATCGCCAGCCAGACCAGCAGCAGGCCGACGACCAGGAGCACGGCGGCGATCGAGGCTGCCAGCCAGGGGTGGAAGATCGCCAGGATGACCAAGCCGGCCACCGAGAGGTCCTCCAGCAGGCTGACCACGATGTTGCTCGCCGGCTCGGGCGAGGTGTTGACGGCCATCCGCAGCGAGGCCTTCACCAGGTGGCTGACCAGCGCCGTGGTCCCGCCCATCGCGCCGGCCGCGACCTCGCTGAGCGAGCCCGGGTCGGTGCTCGCGATCAGCACGCCCACCACGGCGCCCGCGATCGGCCGGATCACCGTGTGCACGGCGTCCCAGACGGTGTCCACGTACGGGATCTTGTCCGCCACCGCTTCGAGCAGGAACAGCACCGCCGCCGCGATCAGCACATCGGTGCGCTCCAGCGCGTGCGGCACCGACTGGGCGTCGGCGAAGCGGCCCAGCAGACCGAGCAGCAGCACCACCGCGTACGCGTTGATGCCGCTGGCCAGACCGCTGGTGAAGATCAGCGGCAGGATCGTCATCGCGTCCCTTTCCTCGCAGTCCCGGGATTCGAGACTCCATGATTCGCTCCGGCCGGGCGGGCAGCTCCGGCCCCGCGTACCGTACCGGGACCCGGGACGTCGCGGCCCACCGCCGCGGTTCCGGACCGGGCGGAGGACGGCGGGCTGAGTACGGATACTCAGATCCAGGGTTGAGTACCTCAGCGGATGGCCTCCGACCTGCCGGGACGGGAAAGTAGTGGCATCCGGGAGGGACGGCGCGTCGGGCGCCGGACCACCCGGGTGGCGGATCCGTCCGTCCCCCCGGCCGGGAGGGCCCGGGGGCGGCGGCGGAGTCCGCACAGGTGCCGGTCACGGACCCCGCACCGCCGACACGGGGCGGCGGAGCGGACCGGGGGGAGACCGGCCACCGAGGGGGGAACCGCGCCCCGCCTCCCGGTGGGGGGACGGCGGAGCGACGGCACACGGCGGCGGCGCGGCACGGGGGAGGGCCCGCGCCTGCCGCCGGTACGCCGACCGGGTGAGGATTGTCAGTGGTGCCGTTCACGATGGGGGAGCACGGACCACCCGGTCCGCGCGCTGCCTCGGAACGGGGGAGACCATGACCATCAGCCGTCCTGAGCCCGTCACCGCCCGCCTCCACTCCACCGCCCTGCCGCACTCCCAGGGCTTCCCGGGGTCCCCGGGGTCCTCCGGGGGACGCCCCGCCGGGCGAGACGTCCATCCCGTGCTGCGCCGGACGGCCGCGCCGCCCGCCGCCCTCGACCTGCTCGCCGACGCCCACCGCACTCTCGCCCGTGCCCGCGTGCTGGAGGACCCGCTGGAGCGCTACGCCACCGCCCACCTGGCCGCGCTGCGCACGGTCGCGGCCGTGCTGGCCGTGCGCGGGCGGCCGGAGAAGAGCCCACGAAGGCGCAAGGCCATCCGCAGCGCCTGGGAGGTGCTGCCCGAGGTGGCCCCCGAACTCGCCGAGTGGGCGCTCTACTACGGCGCCGGCGCCCGCCGCCGGGCCGCCGCCGAGGCCGGGATCCGGGGCGCCGCCTCGGCCCGCGACGCCGACGACCTGATCCGCAACTCCGCCCTGTTCCTGCGCCTGGTCGAGCGCCTGCTCGGCCTCCACCCGAGCCCGCCCGCCCCCAGGCTCCCGCTGGACGACGAGGAGCCCCCGGCCGTGAACGGCGCGGCCACCCGCCAGGCTTAAGGTGGAGGCATCCTGATCGAACTGCACGTGCCAAGGAGCCCGACCTTGTACCCGACGCGTCCCCGCAGTGCCCTGCGTACCGCCGTGGTGTGGGAGGTGGTGCGGGCAGCCCTGGAGAAGCGGGCGGCCGAGCTGGACCAGCCGGTGCTCGACGTGGTGGACACCGGCGGCGGCACCGGCAACTTCGCCGTGCCGGTGGCCAAGCTCGGCCACCGGGTCACCGTGGTCGACCCGAGTCCGGACGCGCTGTTCGCGCTGGAGCGCCGGGCCGCCGAGGCCGGCGTGACGGACCTGGTGCGCGCCGTCCAGGGTGACACCCAGACGCTGCCCGAGCTGGTCGCCCCCGGCACCGTGGACGCGGTGCTCTGCCACGGCGTGCTGGAGGTCGTGGACGACCCGGCCGAGTCGCTCGGCAGTCTGGCCGCCACCCTGCGCAAGGGCGGCCTGGTCAGCCTGCTGGCCGCCAACCGCAACGGCGCCGTCCTGGCCCGCGCGCTGGCCGGCCACTTCAACGAGGCCCGGACGGTGCTCTCCGCCGTCGACGGCCGTTGGGGCGAGCAGGACCCGATGCCGCGCCGCTTCACCGGCGAGGAGCTCGGCCGACTGGCCGAGGGCGCGGGCCTGCGGGTCGAGTCGGTGCACGGCGTCCGGGTCTTCGCCGACCTGGTGCCCGGCGTGCTGGTGGACACCGAGCCGGGCGCGATGGAGGCGCTGCTGAAGCTGGAGGAGGCCGCCGCCGCGCAGCCCGCCTTCCACGCCGTCGCCACCCAGCTGCACCTGCTGGCCACCCTGGCCTGAGCCCTCGCCGAGTCCTCGTTGAGCCCTCGGTCCAAGCCCGGGGGCCCGCCCGCCGCCGTACGGTTCGCACACCGTGCGGCGGCGGTTCGCTTCCCGGACGGGTGCCGGTCTCCTGCGCCTCGCCCCGGTGCGTTCGCGAATCCTCCCCGGCTCCGGGCTGATTCCACCCCATCGGGCACTTGTCCGAGCCGTCCCGCGTTGAGACCGGTGCGGCCCCGCCCGGTCGAAGTGGCCCGTCCCACGCGGCGCAGACCACCCCGTAACGGGCTCACGGACCGTATGATCTGGGTAAAGCCGGAAAGCATGACAGCCGGATGCGTGGGGCATATGGACGACACGGGCCGGGTCCCCCCGCACAGGCGTCCGACCGTGTGCCCGAGGCTGATTGGACTTGCCTCCCCGACCGGGGCGGCGGACCGGTCGCACCCGCGACCGACGAGTAGGAGGACTCCGTGCCGCTCTCGGAGCACGAGCAGCGACTGCTCGACCAGATGGAGCGAGCGCTGTATGCCGAAGATCCCAAATTCGCGTCAGCGCTTGAGGGAACCGGGCTGCGCACCTACACCCGTCGGCGGGTCTATCTGGCCATCGCCGGTTTCGTGGTGGGGATCGGCCTGCTGATGGGCGGCATGGTCGTTCCGGACCAGATCTGGGTCAGCGTCGTGGGCTTCCTGGTGATGCTCGGGTGCGCGGTGTTCGCCGTGACCGGCTGGCGCCGCGGGCCCGCGGGCCAGGGCTCCGGCCCCCGTCAGGCCGCCGCTCCGCGCCGCAAGGCCGGGATGATGGACCGCGTGGAGCAGCGCTGGCAGCGCCGCCGGGACGAGCAGACCGGCGGCTTCTGAGCCGCTCGACGACAGCGTAGGACACAAGCTG